>JAYSPI010000037.1:0-8284 GCA_043722215.1 Prosthecobacter sp. | reverse complement strand
TAGTGGAGGTTGCGGCGTGGCTTGCAGCGCGGCCGGATGATTTTGCATCAGGGTTCCGAGCCTGCTGGCAGGCTGCGCGGGCACACCTGATGAGCTAGTCCGACGCCCGCAGAATCGGCGGTGAGATCTGCGAATGCGCGCCATTTGCTAGCGCTGCTGGCCGGGGTGGCGGCTCAGTTTGCTAACCAGGCATCGAGCATCCGCAAGGTGACGCGGATTGAGATATCGAGCGAGTGGGCGGAGATGATTTTTGCATTGTCGGCTGGGGTGTGCCACCACCCGCCGTGGCCGAAATCGCCGATCACATCCACCGTAGGAATTCCCGCAGCAATCAGTGGCACGTGGTCATCGGTGATTGGTCCAGCAGCCATGCCGAAGTAGCGCTCCGCATCCTCAGCCTTAGCGGCGGCCAGCACCCGGTCCTTCAGATCCACGGGCGTATCTGTCGATAGCCGGATCGACAAGTGCTCGTGGCCGATCATATCGAGCAGGATGCCAAACCGTGGTTTGTCCGGCAGTGCTCGCCATTGGTTCGCGTAGTACCGACTGCCGTATAAGCCATCGCTGTGGGTGATGTTCGGACCGAGGGACTCCTCCCCATCAAAGAACACCAATTCCAGGCATTTCGCCTGCGTCGGCTTGGAAGCGGCCAAAAACTTAGCGATTTCCACGATGGCGGCACAGGCGGCGGCGGCGTCATCGGCCCCCAGAAAACGATCCTCCTTAAAGGCCTTGGAATCGACGTGAGCGCACAGCACCCCCTGGACCGGCTGTGCCCATGGATCGCCGCCGCCCGCCGGGTAGCGTGCCCGCAGGTTTTCAAATCTCACCGTCCCCACCGGGGTCGCGCGTTCGAATGGTTGGCAGGTGGTCACCCAGCCCGCCATTTCCAAGGCGGTCTTGAGGTCGCCCCTCACCGCGCGCAAAGCGGTCGATTCCGGCGGGCGCGGGCCATGTGCCAAAATCGCCAGCGTCCGTTGGTATGCCGCCTGGCCGAGCTGGGTTGCGGGCCGGTGGGTCCACGTCCACAGTCCGGCACCTGCCACGCCGACAGCCAGCACCATTAAAATTTGTCTCCATCGCGAACGCATGACCGAGCATGGAAACCTGCCAGCCCGTTAGAAAGCGGAAATCAGTGTCGATTTAATCAGCACCGCGGGTGATTCGCTTTGACGCCCTACGGGGATCCTCGTAGCACTGTGCTTGCCTCAAGCTATGAAGTGTCCGCGTTGCGTCCAACGAATCCACCGAGCGGCGGGGTCGTGCCCGCATTGTGGGTTTGCCATCGCTGACGCTGACGCCCGCTACGGATCACACCCGCCGCAACTGCGGCGACTAACAGACAAGGCCGGAATCTTGAGGCACAGCGAGCGCGAGCGGGTGGAGCTGGCTATCGAGAGGATTTCGCGCCACCTGCCGCAGTTGTTCGCAGCGGTTTATACCGGAGCCCTAGGCGAGGCAGCCAATATCCGTCAATTTGGATTTTGGTTGCTCAACCGCGCGACGTTCGAAGACATTGGGGCGGACCAAACGAATTCGGCAGGCATTTTGATCACACTGGACCCGGAGTCGAAAACGGCTGGAATGGTTTTTGGTTATCTATTAGATCCATTTTTGGACGAGTCTGATACCTACGAGTGCTTATCCCGTGGTCATGCGTATTGGCTAGAAGAGCACTACGCGGATGGCCTGGTCAAAGCCCTCAGTCATCTGGAAGGATTGCTGTGCAAACGCAGTCGGCAGGCACGCCGACACCCGGCACATTTCCAACAGAAATCGCCCACCCACGGGATCAAGGACGCACGCAGGCATAGCGTCCCGCGCCCGGCGGCCAGTCCGGCGGCGGCAACCCCCGACCCCGAGGACACGCCATGAGAACTTGGCTAGCAGTCCTAGTCGCCGCCAACATCGCGGCCACTGTCTCCGGAGCCGACGACTTGCCCCTACCGGCCTGGTCTGAGGCCGAGCGCGCAGCCGGAATGGATGGTGGCCTGCTTACCGGGGATCAAGGGCGCGGCGCGGGTGAGTTGCTCGACGTGGCGCCGCCGCCAGAGGACATCGCGGCCAGCGATCACCCCGTACCGACGATTCCCGAAAAATTCTGGCACGCCTACTTTGGCGAGCGCCCGCGGAAGTTTTTAATCGACCCGCAGGGATTATTGAGCGCGAACGACGCGCGAGAACGTCTGGGGTTTTTGAATTATCACTCAGGGGATTCGGCGATTGACCTGTTTGTGTACGTGCTCAAGGGCGATCAGGAAATCCCCGGCGAGCTGCGCAACGAGGAACTTCCCGAGCGCTTGTTCTCAACCGGCCGACCGGCCGCGATCGTCTATTATTATCTAGGTGCTCCCCGGCGGACCACGATGTATTTGAGTCCATCCCTAACCGACGCGGTGAGCCCCAGCGAGCAGCGCCGGGCATTGGAAGGCTCGATCATGCAGGCCGCCGCGAAGGACAACCCGTCTAGCCAGTTGGAGGCGTTTCTGGTCCAGATGTCGATCCGGATCTATTGGATGGAACGACTGTGGAACGGTGGCCACGCGCTCCAATCCAACGCCGCTGACGATCGACCCACCAAAAAACCTGACAAAAAAGCCCAGCTGCTCGCCAAGTTGCAGCCGTTGATCGAGAAGGCACGAGACTTTGCGGTGCCGACGGCCGCCTTGGTCGGCGCGCTGATCATCGCCGGAATGGCCTGGGCATGGGCGCGGATGCGTGCGCGCTACCGGTTTCCCGTCTGGACCGTCGAACCCCGCCTCGGCGGCGATTACGCGGCTGGCATCGGGGCCGTCATTTCATTTACCAATGCGAGCAGCTCGCTGGCATCACAGCGCGAGCAGCGGGCAGACAACCCGCGGCGGGTCTAGCCTCTGCAGTTTTTTCTGCAAACCCTTGCCAGCCGGGCGGTGGTCGCTTTATCATTTTAGGCCATGGCAACCTATCGCGTGCTGGTTTCAGACCCAATCTCAGACAAGGGCGTGGATGCCCTACGTAACACCCCGGGAATCACCGTGGACGTCAACACCGGCCTCAAACCGGAGGAACTCCTCAAAATCATCGGCGACTACCACGGCCTAGTCGTGAGATCCCAAACGAAAGTCACCTCCGCCGTATTTGCCGCCGCAAAGAACCTCAAGGTGATCGGTCGTGCTGGGGTCGGCGTGGATAACATCGACCGCGCCGCAGCCACCAACCACGGCGTGGTGGTGATGAACACACCGAGCGGCAACACGATTTCCACTGCAGAGCATGCGTTTTCCCTGATGCTCTCATTGGCTCGCAACATTCCGCAGGCCCACTCGTCGATGATCGCCGGCAAGTGGGATCGCAAGTCCTTCGAAGGCGTCGAGATCAACGGCAAACGCCTCGCCATCCTCGGCATGGGCCGCATCGGCACCGAGTTCGCCAAGCGCGCCCAGGCATTCGGCATGACCGTAGTTGCCTACGATCCATTCCTCACCGCTGCCCGCGCCCAATCGCTTAAAGTGGAATTGGCAGAGAACGCCGCCGCCGCACTCACTGGCGCGGATGTGGTCACTCTGCATATCCCGCTCACCCAAGAAACCCAACACATCCTCGACGAACCGCGGCTGCGCCTGATGAACCACGGCGCCCTGGTTATCAATTGCGCCCGCGGCGGATTGGTCGATGAGGTCGCCGTGAAATCGCTATTAGACGCAGGCCACCTGGCGGGCGTCGCGCTGGACGTCTTTGAAACCGAGCCGCCCGCTGCGGACTTCCCTCTCTTTTCGGCCAGCAAATGCGTGTTCACCCCGCACCTAGGAGCCTCCACCGCAGAAGCCCAGGAAAACGTCGGCATCGAAGTGGCCCATCAGGTCAAGGACTTCCTCCTCACTGGCGAAATCCGCAACGCCGTGAACATGCCCAACCTCGACGGTCGCACGCTCGCCAGCGTCGGACCGTATCTCGAGCTTGCCAGCGCGCTGGGCAAGATGCTTTCCAAAATCGCCCCGACCCAGTGCGACACCATCCGGGTATCCTACCTCGGGCCGGTTTCTGAGTTGGACACCGAACTCATCACCCGCATGACTCTGACTGGATATTTGGCCGCTGCCTATGACGAAGCGCAAGTGAACCTAGTGAATGCGCCCTCGGTCGCCAAGACCATGGGCCTCCAAGTCACCGAATCCACCGTTGCGCTGGCCACCAATTGTACCGAGCTCATTGAGGTTTCGGCCATCAAAGGCGATGAAATCTGCACCGTGGCAGGCACCTTCTATGGCAAGGCCGCGCGCATCGTCCATATTGCCGGTCACAATGTAGAAACGAGCCCCAAAGGCCGCTTGTTGTTTGTGGAAAACGACGACCGCCCAGGCATCGTCGGCATGATCGGCACCGCCCTCGGCAGCGCCTCAGTCAACATCGCCAACATGGCCCTCTCCCGCACCAGCGACCACACCCGTGCCGTCACGGTCATCGAGGTGGACACCAATCCCCCCACCCCACTGCTAGAATCACTGCGCGCCACCCCTGGGATCATCCGCGTACTCAGCCTCGAACTCTAATCATCCCAGCAAAAAAACCAAAATTTCCCGTTGCCAACACCCGCTAGGGATCATTAACTTCTCGTCGGAATGAAAAAACTCCTCCTCCTCGCCAGCGCCTTCGCCTCGTTCACGATGCTTGTTTCGGCAGACATCCAGGCTCCTCCAGGATCAACCTACACTTCGTCGCGCAAGCTAGGTCGCGCCCTGAGTAACATTATGTACGGCTTCATGGAGATTCCCGAACAAATCGTGCGCAAACAGGAGCAATACGGTCGCAAGGCCTCACCTTACGGCACGATTGATGGCACCAACCGCGCGCTGCGTCGCCTCGGCTACGGTTTCTACGAACTCTTCTCGTTCACCTGCCCAACCTATCGCGGCACATTCAAACCACCGTATGAGCGCTGCGGTGAAGACAATCGCATCGAGATGAACGTGCATGACGGCCTGTCGGAATTCCCACCCGAACTCGGTGCTGAAAGCTACTTCAACCACAGCCGCACGCAATCGTTCTGAGCCACTCAGTCCGTCCTTCCATCCCGCCTTCGGTTCATGACCGATGGCGGGATTTTTTGCGCGAGCCTGCCGCACAATCCCCCGAAACATCCGGCAGAGCCTGCTAGGATAACTTTGGAAACCCCTCGATAACACCCGCAACTGGCGGGGAAATATCACCGCCATCCGTCGGATCAATGCCCGATTCGCAGCCGGGGTTGCCCGCCGATCAATGGCAGTCGGTGCTAACCGCGCGGTTCCATGCCTGGCCTCACATCGCGGTGGCAGCCGTATTTCTAGCAGTTGTAGCGATCATCACTTTCAGATGCACGGGGGATGGGTGACGCATCGTCAGCGGAAAAAACCACCAACCACTAGCGAGGTCGCATATTTCGCGCTAGCAGAACACAAAAAAACGCCCACCCCCTCGCAATGAGGAGACGGGCGTTGGAACGAAGGATTACTTCGAGGACTTCATGATCGGAGCCGGTGTCGGAGCGGCATTCGGGCAGCATGAAACGGCCATCAATGAAGCTGCGGCGGCGAGGATAGCAAGTTTGGCGATTTTCATAATATATTAGGTGTGGTTGTTATTGAATTTCGCCCGGTCAATTTCGCCCGGGCCATGAGCATCAGGCTAGCAGGTATCAGTCGTCTGGCAAGCCCTGAATCGAGAGTTATTTACTCCATCCAGCTGACTCAAAAACCTTCGGTAGTGCCCGCAGCCACCCGCTCCACCCTTTGGAAATTCGAGGTTTACGAGCGCGCAGGGCCTGCCACAATGGAAGGCGTGCAACCACCCGGAACCCGCCAGGCCGGCATTTTGATCCCCGCCTTCTCACCACGCCGCGAGGGCGATTTGGGGATTGGTGACACGCGCGCGTTGCGCGAGTGGATCGACTGGGCAGCAGCGCACAGCGTGAGCTTCATCCAGCTGCTACCGATCCACGAAAATGGTCCGGAAGAAAGCCCGTACAGCGCGATTTCCTCGGTCGCCCTTGATCCGATCTATCTAACGCTCGACCCCGCCGAAGTGCCAGGCATTGAGGCCGACGACATCACCCGCGCCCGCGCCCAACTGGGCCCTGCGCTACACGCGTCGGCAGTGGACTATCCCGCGGTTAGACAGGCCAAGCGCGCCCTGCTAGAGCTTGCATGGTCGAAGTTTGGTACAGCCGATCTGCTGTTAGTGCGGGAGTTTGCGCATTTCCAGCGCCAGGAAGCCGCCTGGCTCGGTGACTACTGCCTATTCCGCTATCTCATGGAACTGCACGGCGAATCGCTCACCTGGGACCGTTGGCCCAGCACCTGCCAATCCCCGCAGCAGGCCCGCGACCACGTCGCCAACTTGCGCCACCACGACGCCGCGCTCGTCGATAGGAGGTTCGCATTTTTCGCCTTCGTTCAATGGTTATGTTTTCGCCAGTGGCGCGCCTTACGCCAGCACGCGGACTCCCGCCGGGTCAAACTTATGGGCGATGTGCCCATTGGCATCTCTTGGCATTCCTGCGATGTTTTTTTTCACCGCGACGAATTCCACCTCGATTGGTGCGGCGGTTCGCCACCCGAGGGAATGAGTCAAAGCGATCCGTTTTTCCAACAATGGGGGCAAAACTGGGGCATCCCGCTCTACCGCTGGGACCATATGGAAGCCAATGACTTCCGTTGGTGGCGTGCGCGCATCACCCGCCTCACCGAGATTTTCCAGATTTTCAGGCTCGATCACATCCTCGGGTTTTACCGGATCTACGCGTTCCCGTGGCGACCAGAGCGCAACCCCGAATTCATCGGGTTGTCACACGATCAAGCGGCTGCTCACAATGGCGGTCGCCTTCCCCGCTGGTTCCAACGCCCCGATGACACCGCCGCGCATAAATCCGCCAACCGCAGCGAGGGTGACCTGCGCCTGCGCGCAATCCTGGCGGCCGCCGGCGACGCCGAAGTCATCGCCGAGGACCTCGGTTGGGTCCCTGATTACGTCCGCCCCCATCTCACCGACCTCGGCATTGCCGGCTTCCGCATCCCCCACTGGGATTGCAACGAATACGGATCTCCGACCCCTGGCGAGCGCTTCCCGGAGCATTCCTTCGCCACCTACTCGACCCACGACCACGATCCGGTCAATGGCATCTGGCGCGGTTGTCTGCACTGCATCCAGCACCACCGCGATCACCCAAGCGAGCAATCCGCCTGGCAGGTCCAAGGAGCACATCACACGCTGCACGTTCTATCGGAGTTTGCCGACCTTCCAATCCCCGACCACGGTGACTGGCCACCCTACACCGAAGGCATCCGACTGCGCCTCATCAAAGCGTTGTTTGCGTCGAACGCCCGCTACGCCTCGCTAATGATTACCGAACTCTTTAGCCTTGACGAGCGCATCAACCACCCCGGCACCTCCGCTAGCCACAATTGGAGTTTCCGAGTGCCGTGGTCACTCCAACAAATCCAATCCGACCCCGCACTGCGCGAAACATGCATGAAATTTGCCACGGCGATTCAGCTCACCCACCGTGCGCCAGAGTGAGTGGGGTCTCACGGGTGCACCCCAGCGGTCACGGCTCATCGACGGGTTCGGCGCGCGGCGCGTCCTCCACGACCGCTTGAGCGCGCAACGGCATCCCGGTAGCGGCGCTTGGAATGCGCGACGCAGCGGCGGTATCCCCCTCGACGACTAGGGCGCGGGCGGGATGAATCGGGCAGAGGTCGTTGACGGCCAAGACACTATCAGCTGGCACTGAATCGGTATAGAGAGTCCCGGCCGCCTTGCAGCCGGAGGTGGCGCGTTTGCGCGACAAATGGCACAGGTCGATCGGAATGAGGGGAGATTTACTGTGGAGGGCACCGGCCTTGTAGCCGAGGCGCTCTGCGGATTTCATGACATCCACCCAGATCGGCAGCGCGAGGGTGGCGCCGTAGCCGCCTTGGAAGGATTTTGTGGGCGTATCGAAGCCGACCCAGACTGCGCAGGTGAGTGACGAGGTGTAACCTGCGAACCACGCATCCTTGAACTCATTGGTGGTGCCGGTTTTACCCGCGCACGGCTTATCAAACCCTAATCGCTGGACCGAGGCCGCAGTGCCGCGAGTGGTCACTTCACTTAGGATACGAGATACCGCCCGCGCCGAGTCGCGGTTGGTCGCCTGATAGGGTAGCGGCAGCGTCGAGTAGAGGATATTGCCCGCGCGGTCCTTGATTTCCGAGATGAGATACGGCCGGTAGCGCACGCCGTCGTTCGGAAAAATCGTGTAGGCGGTGGCAATCTCCCAGGGAGTAGC
>JAYSPI010000036.1:0-10985 GCA_043722215.1 Prosthecobacter sp. | reverse complement strand
CGTTGACCATGGCAGATGGGATCACGAGCGGTCGGTCGGCCCCGAACAATTCGATTAGATGGAATTCGGGCGGGGATGGCGGGTGGAGGAGGCTGTATGCTTGGTGGAGATCGGTCACCGCCACGCCGTCGATTTTTTGGACGACGAAGCCCGCAAAGTCGGCGAGTTGGCTGGTGACCGGATCACTGAGGACGTGGGTGAGGACCACGATATCCTTCCATTTTTGGAACAGGCCCTTAGGTACATAATCGGAGTAGAGGCGGCGCAGCGTGATGTCGTCGAGTTTCGAGCTGGCGAAGAGGTTGGTTTCGAGCGGTTGGAACACGAGTCCCGCAAAAACGATGTAGCGCGGGGTCTTCTCGTAGGTGAGTGCATACATCTGAGCCCACGGCAAGGGCTTGAGGGGGATGTTCACCTCGTTGGGGTGGCCATTTCTCAGGAAGCGAACGGCCACCGTGTCTCCGGCGAACTTGCGTTCGACAACTTCATTGAGGTTCATGTTTTCGCCGCCGATGGCGATCATTCCGGCGCTGTCGACGGGCAGTCCATCGAGGGCGGTCAGGATATCGCCGGGCATCAGAATGGCATCGCTGGAGCTGGTGGGGGCGACGTGGGTGATGAGGACGCCCTGGCCATTGTCGGTGAGGCCGAGGGCCTTGCGCATGGCGGGGTTATGGAGAGGGAACTCGGTGATGCCGAGGTCGGCGTAATGATCGTAGTGGCCGTCTGCGATGTCTTTGAGAAATCGCCGGATCACAGGAGTCGGGATCATATAGCCGGTGTTATCGGCTTGGCGCAGTCCTTGAAACGCCACCCCGACCACCTTGCCGTCTTGGACGACCGGGCCGCCGGAGTTGCCTGGGTTGATTGCGGCGTCAATTTGCACGGCCAGGTGCGAGTCGGCGCGTGAGTGGGCATACGGTTGGAAGTCGATGCGCGAGACCACGCCACGGGTTACTGAGATGCGCTCGCCGCCGATGGGATAACCGATCACCCGCACCTGCGATTCGAGGGCGGGCAGTTCGCCGAATTCAAATACCGGAAACGACTCAAGATCATGGAAATTTTCGACTGAGAGGAGAGCGAGATCACAGTCGTGGGCAATGAAATCGACGTTGGCGGGGTATTTGACTGCGCTGCCATGGACGGTGATGAGGACGCGGCGGGCGTTGGAAACCACATGGGCGTTGGTCAGAATCCGGTTCTTTCCGATGATAAACCCACTGCCGATGCCACCGCTGAAGCGTCCTGCATTCCACGGCGTTTCGTAATCCGGGACCTGGGTGGCGACCTCAACGCGAACCACCGAATGATAGACGTCCGACGGCAGCGGTTGCGCATCCAATAACGGCAGACTGGCCAGAACGAGGGCAAAAAAAAGGCGAAGCATGAGTGGTGCCACCACCTTAGAAGCCGCTCGCTTGCCCGCAATCGAAATCCATCCCTAGCGCCCCACGAAAGCCCCTAGATTGCTTGGGTCGATGGTTTCCCTAGGGTGTTGCCGCAGGCTGGGTCTTCTTGTCGTTGGCCTCGACGACTCACCCCGATCCAAGCGGATTCCTCAAAAAAAGAGTTGCGCGCGGTGAATTTCCACGGCAGTTTCTCCGTGAAACATCACCAAACAAGGCAACGAGCTAATGTTTGTGATGGGTCAGTCGCCCAAACTCCCAAACGCCCATGTCAGAAGAACCGAAACTATCCGCCAACGAAGCGATCAAGACGCGCAGCAACTACCTGCGAGGGACGATCGCTGAGGAGTTGGCAGACGCGACCTACGGATCGATCAGCGAGGATAATCAGCAGTTGATCAAGTTTCATGGGGCCTATCTTCAAGATGACCGAGATCTACGGTCGGCACGCCGCAAGGAAAAGTTGGAAAAGGCCTACTCGTTTTTAGTTCGCATTCGGGTTTCTGGGGGAGTGGTGACGCCCGCGCAGTGGCTGGAGACGGACCGCTTGGCGAGCGAGTATGGCAATCAGACGATCAAGTTGACGACCCGTCAGACGTTTCAATTGCATGGCATCATCAAGAGCGACCTTAAGCGCACGATTCGCGAGATCAACCAAGCGGCGATGGGCACCATCGCGGCTTGTGGCGATGTCAACCGCAACGTGATGTGCAATCCCAACCCGTATCAGTCAGACGTCCATGGCGCGGTGCTCCAGCTCGCCCGCGAAATCTCCGATCACCTGACGCCCCGCACCCGGGCGTATCACGAGATTTGGCTGGATGACGAAAAAGTTGTTTCGAGTGAGCAGGAGGATGAGGAGCCGATCTATGGCAAGACGTACTTGCCGCGCAAATTCAAGATCACCTTGGCGGTGCCGCCATCGAATGACGTCGATGTCTATGCCAACTGCCTGTCATTCATCGCCATTGTCGAGGACGGTCAGCTTGTTGGATTCAACGTGGCGGTGGGTGGTGGGATGGGGGTCTCACACGGCAATGAGGCGACATTTCCGCGCATCGCCGATGTGATTGGCTTCTGCACCCCGGAGCAGGTGGTGGCCGTTGCGGAACAAACCGTGCGGGTCCAGCGTGACTTCGGGGATCGCACCGAGCGCAAGCACGCGCGTTTCAAATACACCGTCAATGATCATGGGGCGGCTTGGATTTTGGCCAAAATCAATGACTACCTAGGCTATGAACTCGGCCCGGTGCGGCCATATGTGTTTGACGGCAACGGCGACCGGTTCGGATGGGTCGATGATGCTAACGGCAACTCGCACCTCACCCTGTACATCCAGGGTGGGCGGGTGCTGGATACGCCCGCCTATCCGCTTCGAACTGGCCTGCGCGAGATCGCCAAGATTCATCAAGGGGACTTCCGCCTCACCGCCAACCAGAATGTGATCATCGCCAATGTCGCACCGAGCGAACGGCCGCAAATCGAATGTCTGCTAGAAAAATTTGGGATCAAAGACAGCCACCTCAAGAGTGCGTTGCGCTTAAATTCGTTGTCGTGCGTTGCCTTGCCGACGTGCGGGTTGGCGCTGGCGGAGGCTGAGCGTTACCTGCCCGAGTTGCTAGGTGAGTTGGAGGAGGTGATTGAGCAAAATGGCCTACGTCATGATGCGATCACCTTGCGCATGACCGGCTGCCCGAATGGATGTGCCCGTCCATTCATCGCAGAGATCGGTCTAGTGGGAAAGGCACCGGGGAAATACAACGTCTATCTGGGTGGCGGTTTTGCCGGCCAACGGCTGTCGAAGTTGTATCTTGAAAGCGTGCCCGGGGTGAATATCAAGGGCTTGCTGGCCCCGATCATCACCCGCTACGCTCAGGAGCGTGCCGACGGTGAGCGCTTCGGCGATTTTTGCATCCGCGCCGGTTACGTGGCTGCCACCGTTCAAGGCGGTGATTTCCACCACAACATCAAACCCGAAGCGTTCGCGAAAGGCCTGCGCATTTGACTGATCACACCGCCACCATGACTTCCACCGCGCTACCCGACTCGCTCCCAGCGGAGCTCTCCACCACCCTGGCGCCATTGCGCGCGGGCGAACGTATCGGCCTGCTCCATGAGCGGCTAGGCAAGCGCTTGGTGGCGACCACGAGCTTTGGCATTCAGGCGGCGGTGATGTTGCACCTCATTCACGAGCATGCGCCGCAGATTCCGGTGGTTTTCATCGACACGGGGTTTCTCTTTCCCGAGACGTACCGCTACGCCGAGGACCTGCTCGCGCGATTTCCCCACCTGGATTTACGCGTCTATCACCCGACGGTTTCCGCGGCGCGCATGGAAGCGGTTTGGGGGAACCTGTGGGAGCGCGACCAAGAGGGGGCGGATCGCTATGCGATGCTCACCAAGATCGAGCCGCTCAACCGCGCCCTGCTCGATACCGGTGCCGACGTTTGGCTCAGTGGCCTGCGCCGCGCGCACTCGACGACTCGCGCCGACCGGTCGCTCGTCGAACAACAGAAACGAACGATCAAAGCCTATCCGATCCTGGATTGGGCCGACGCCCAAGTGGCTCACTATTTCCAGCAGCACGATCTGCCACCGCATCCGCTGGCGGCCCACGGGTACGTTACCATGGGCGACTGGCATAGCACCCGCCCCGCCGTGGGCGATGGAGCGGCCGAATCGACCCGCTTCAACGGCAAGAAATACGAATGCGGGCTGCACTTGGATTCGGGCACGCCTGATTTCCAGATTTAGCGCTGGCCTTGAGAAGGCCGCGCATCGATTACTCACACACCATCACCTCACTCCATTAATTCAATGAATATCGCCGAGAACATGGCTGCCACCGTAGGCAACACCCCACTCATCCGCCTGAACCACGTGACCGCCGGACTGGACGCGGAAATTTGTGTTAAAGCGGAGTTTTTCAACCCATTATTCAGCGTCAAAGACCGGATCGGCAAGGCGATGATCGAGGCGGCCGAGCACGATGGGCGGCTCAAACCCGGCGGCTTGATCATCGAGCCGACGTCCGGCAATACCGGCATCGCCCTGGCATTCATCGCCCGCGCCAAGGGCTATCGCTGTATCCTCACCATGCCCGAAAGCATGTCGCTTGAGCGCCGCGTGCTACTGCGCCTCCTCGGCGCGGAGATCGTCCTCACCCCACGCGCTCGCGGCATGAATGGCGCCATCGCTATGGCCAACCAGTTGCTCGCAGAAACCGCTGGCGCCTTCGGCCCGGGACAATTCGATAATCCGGCCAACCCACAAGCCCACCGCGAAACGACCGCCGAGGAACTTTGGCGCGATACCGACGGCCAGATTGATGCGTTTGTCGCAGGCGTAGGCACCGGGGGCACGCTCACTGGGGTGTCGGAAGTGCTCAAGTCGCGGCGCGACGTGAAATGTTTTGCCGTTGAGCCGGCGGCGAGTCCGGTGATTTCGGGTGGGCAGCCAGGCCCCCACATGATTCAGGGGATCGGCGCCGGGTTCATCCCGAAAAACCTTAACGTAAACATCATCGACGAGGTGCTTCTCGTCAGCAATGACGATGCTTTTGCCACCGCCCAGGCGTTAGCTCAGCTCGAAGGGCTGCCCGCCGGAATTTCCACCGGTGCCAATGTCTGGGCCGCCATGCAATTGGCCAAACGCCCGGAATTCAAGGGCAAGCGGATTGTCACGGTCGGCTGTTCATCCACCGAGCGGTACCTCTCGACACTGCTCGCCGAGAAAGTACGCGAGGAATGCGCCAACCTTGCCGTCCACGAAATCTAACTTCGGCGGAGCGCCGCGCTCGAATCAGGAGCGCGGCGGGGCCCTGCACCATGAGGGGATTAGAATGGCTTGCCCAGGCCGAGCCATGCGGCACCGGCGGCAGCCGCAAGACATAAGAGCAGCACCAGCGAGGGCGGCAGGACCTTGCGTTTGGCCAGGGCGGGGGCCAGGCCGAGGAAGCACCAGAGGCCGAGCTTGATCATCCACCACGCGTGATGCACCGGGGGTTTGCCGAGCATGGCAAAGCCGACTAGCAGGAGCATGAGCAGTGAGATGCCGTGGAGCATGGTGGCTGCTTTTTTGTTAGATCCGCCTAGCAGGATAGCACCGAGTGAGGTGAAGAGCGTGAGAGCGGCGGCGACGTGCAATGTTTTTAACAGAAGAATAGTCATGGGAAATGGTGCGGGTGCTTCAATGTCCTCAGATGAGTCGCTCGCGCAAGCAGATTTGTCGCACGGTAGTGGTTTTTCTAACAGAAGATTCCAGCTTTGCGGTTGCACAAAACCATTATAGAACGGCCCATGGCCGTCACGGAACCCTTGCAACTACCTGACCATTTCGCCCTTGAAACCGAGCTGCGTGAGCAGTTGAGTAGTCGCCCGGGGCATCAACGATGTATCGAAGGGGCCGGGGAATTGTTGCTGGTGGTACATGAAGTCCCACGCCCCGGCATTCCTGAGCGGGTGGCGTTGTTTTTCTGGAAATGCCATAATGGCCGCTGGATGCAACCCGGTGGGGCTGGCTCGCATGAACTCACTGAACTGCTAGATCGCTATGCCAAAGCGATCGACGGTCATGAGGAAGTCATCGACGAGGCAGATACGGCGGCCGAGATATTTGCAATTTTGCGCCACGCCGGCCCGCTGGCGCGATCCTCCCGCAACCTGGTGCATGCGCTTGCGCAGGTGATTGCCATCGACCCCGACGACCGCGTGATGCGCGGCTACCTCGACCGGGCGCGGGAAATCGAGCGGGCGGCCGATTTGCTCAATGCCGACGGACGAGTGACGCTGGAGTATTGGCGTGCCGAACGCTCGGAGCAACAAGCGCGCTCGTCGGAGCGCTTGAATCGCATCGCCTTCCGCCTCAATCTGTTAGCCGGGTTTTTCCTGCCGCTAGTGGCATTTGGCGGGTTGTTCGGCATGAACGTGGACCTGCCCGCCTTTGTGAAGCCCTTGTTCTGGGTGATCTTGGTCGGCGGGATCGCTGTCGGCCTCACGCTGCTGTGGCTGGTCGGCCGCCAAACCGGCACCTCCGATGACAAGATGCGCGCGGACGAGGGGCGGCCATCACGCGAGTGAGGGCACGGCGGTGGCCGCATCGGCGTCTGCGGTGTAATCGACGCCCTCCAGGCCGAAGCCAAAGAGACGGAGAAAACTCGCTTGATAGCCGTCGAAATCGCCCAGTGTCGTGAGGTTGGCGGTATTGACTTGCTGCCAGCGAGCCATCACTTCGGATTGCACGGCTGGGGCCATTTCCCAATCGTCGAGGCGGATGCGTCCGGTGTCGTCGGGTTGAGGTTGGCCATTGCACAGGCGGTCGCGGAACATGCGGTCCATTTGTTCGATGCAGTCTTCGTGGCTGCCTTGGTCTTTCATCACCTGATAGAGGAGTGAGATGTAGAGCGGTACGACTGGGATGGCGGAGCTGGCTTGGGTGACGAGCGCCTTATTGACGGCGACCCAGGCTTTGCCGCCGAGCGGGGCGAGCTGGGTGTCGAGGACGCGTTGGACGCGTTCGAGGTCTTCCTTGGCGTGGCCGATGGTGCCATTTTTGTAAATGGGCCAGGTCAGTTCGGGTCCGATATAGGAATAGGCGAGCGTCTGGGTTCCCGGGGCGAGGAGCTTGGCGTCGAGCAGGGCGTCGATCCACATTTGCCAATCCTCACCGCCCATGACGGCGACGGTTTGGGAGACATCCTCGCCCTCGGCGGGCTGGATCGTGATTTCATCGACCTCACCGGTGGTGGTGTTGAGGTTTTTGTTGGTATAACTCTGGCCGATCGGTTTGAGCACCGACGAAAGAACCTTGCCGGTTTGCGGGTGAGTCCGGCGCGGCGAGGCCAAGCTGTAGATCACGCAATCGACTTGTCCGAGGTCGGCGCGGATTGCGGCAATGACGTCCGCCTTCATGGCGTCGGAAAAGGCGTCGCCATTAAACGATCGGGCGTAGAGGCCGGCGGCGGCGGCTTCGGTTTCGAAGGCGGCGGAGTTATACCAACCGGCGGTGGCGGTGCGCTCGGTGTCGCCCGGTTTTTCAAAGAACACGCCTAGGGTGGCGGCACCTGAGCCGAAGGCGGCGACGATCCGTGACGCCAGGCCGTAGCCAGCGGAGGCACCGATGACGAGGACATTTTTTGGGCCGTTGGCGATGGGGCCGCGGTTTTTGACGACAGCGATCTGTTGGGCCACGTTGGCGGCGCAGCCAGTGGGATGGGCTGTGGTGCAGATGAAGCCTCGGATCTTGGGAGCGATAATCATGAAGGCGGGAAGGTACCGGCTTTTGCCCCCCTGGCAAATGGTTTCTGACGGCACGATTTCTGCTGGTGGGGGCGTGACGTGAGTCTTGCTCGCGACTGCGCGACGCGCTATGGACGCGCATGCCGTTGCTACTTGGAGTCAATATCGATCACGTCGCCACCTTGCGCCAAGCTCGCTATGCGGGCATGGCGGCGGCACCGAATGCGGAGCCAAGTCCGCTGACCGCGGGCCACGACGCGATGGCGGGTGGAGCCGATTCGTTGACCGTGCATGTGCGTGGAGATCGACGGCACATGCAGGACGATGACGCGCGCAGGGTCCGCGCTGCGGTTCCTCTGCCGCTGAACTTCGAAATGGGGGTGACCGAGGAAATGGTCGCCATCGCCTTGGCTCTCCAACCGGACTTTGCCTGCTTGGTGCCTGAGGCGCGCATGGAAATCACGACCGAGGGCGGCCTCGATGTGCTGGCTGGGTTGGATCACATTCGCACGGTGGTGGCCCGTTTGCAGGACGCTGGGATTAAGGTGAGCCTATTTGTGGACCCCGATCTCAGCCAGGTGGATGCGGCGCGTGCTTGCGGTGCGGAGATGATTGAGTTGCATACCGGGTGCTTCGCCAACGCCGTCGGGGTGGCCGTGGACGCTGAGTTGACACGGTTAATCGCAGCGGCCGAGGCGGCGCACGCCGCGGGCCTGCAGGTCAATGCCGGCCATGGCATCAATTATACCAACCTTGAGCGTTTGTGGGTGGTGCCTCATCTCACCGAACTCAACATTGGCCACTCGATCGTCGCCCGCGCGATGCGCGTTGGCATGACCGCCGCCGTGCGCGAAATGAAAACCCTGATGGCTCAATACCCAGCTTGATTCGATGCAAATTTTCGGGATCGGCATTGATGTAGTGGAAGTGGCGCGCATCGCCCGCGCGATTCAGCGCCATGGTCAACCGTTGCTTGCTAGATTGTTCACCGCCGATGAGCGTGCGTATTGCCAGTCGCGCAAAATCCCACCACTGCACTACGCGGCACGCTTCGCCGCCAAGGAGGCGGTTGGTAAGGCTCTGGGCACCGGCATCGGTGGCCACGCCGCATGGCTGGATCTGGAGGTGGCCCACGATTCCGGCGGCGGCCCGCAGGTGCGCCTCAGTGGAGCGGCGGCGGCATTTGCCCAGAACCATGGGATCACGGAAATTAAGATCAGCCTGACTCATGCGCGCGACTACGCGGCGGCCAATGCCATCGCTCTGGTCGGGCCGGGGTGTCCCCGCTCAATGGGTGAGCCGTGAGGCCATGGCGTAGATGATCAGCACCAAGAGGATCAGGCCGATGCCGAAGAACGTGAAACCGATCGGGCGGGCGATGGATTTCCAGCGTTCCCATTCGTCGCGGACGCGGTATTGGTCGAGGCGGCCCTCGGCGAGCAGGCGGTCATACCAGCGTTTGCGCTCGTGGAGCATTTCGGTTTTCGAGATGCGACCCGAGAAAATCACGTTGTCCATGGGAAATTTTTCTAACCGGAAGTGAGTGTTGAAGAAGTGCACGGTGAAGATGAAGCCTGCGGCTAACAGGGCTTCATCGGAGTGGATGATCAAAGCGATATTGATGATCCAACCGGGCAGAAAGGCGGTGAAAACCTGCGGAAACCACATCACCATGCCGGACATACCGATGGCAAAGATCCCCCAGAACACCGCAAAATAATCGAATTTTTCCCAATACGTCCAGCGGTCGAACTGCGGCTTGGGGCCTTTGCCGAAGAACCATTTCTGATGGGCGATGAATTCGCGCCAGTCTTGCGGTGAGGGCACCATCGAGTCCGGACTAAAGACGACTCCCCAAAGGCGTTTGAGTTCCCAGTTGCCGGTGGATGGATTGCGTAGGGCGTGGCGGTTGCGCCACGATGATTGACTCAGGGAAATGAGGTGCAGGGCGAAGTAGAGGAAGGTGATCAGCGCACCGAAGCGGTGTAGCGCGCGGGCGGTTTGGGCACCGCCGATCAAGTGAAACAATGCCCGCGCCCAATCGGTGTAATAAAACTTGAGCGGCATGCCGGTAATAACTAACAGAAGAAAACTGGTGACGACTAGGAAATGCAGGAATCGCTCAAATGGCGTGAAACGCGTGAACCATTCGTCATCGCGCTGGGTTTCAAACTTCGTCTCGCGATACGCTTTCGAGTCGTGCCGATAGAGCCACACCGAACGCGCTAACCACAGCGCGGTGTGGCCGCCAAAAAATGCAAACACTCCGAGAAGCAGCGCCGTCATCAGCAGGAAGGTAAGGTGCAGACCCGGATATTTCTTGCCGTCAAGCGGGTTGGCGTGTGGCGCGTATTGGGTGAACCCACGGGTGGCACCGGGATGGCACTTGGCGCAGGTCGCTTGGATGTTTTGTGCCGACAGCGGTGAGTCCGGGTGGGCGATGGGTTGGATATTGTGGTCACCGTGGCAATCATAACAAGCGGCCACGTCGGTTGCCGCGTTCGGCTGGCCCAGCGCCATCGCTTTGCCGTGATAGGTATCGCGATAATGCTTGAGGCTTTCCTGGTGGCACTTGCCGCAGCGGTGGTCGGTGGTTTGTTTGAAATGTGCGTTGCCAGGCAGCTCGATTTCGTGTGCGGTATGGCAGTCGTTGCAGGTTGGTGCGCGTGCGTCACCCTTCTTGAGCAGCTGGCCGTGGATGCTGCGATTGTATTTATCCTCGATGCCGAGGTGGCATTTGCCGCAGGTGGCCGCGAGGTTCGTTTTGTGGATCGGCGAGCTGCGGTCCACGCTGCGTTTGATGTTATGAACGCCGTGGCAGTCGTTGCACGAGGGTGCCACGATGAGGCCCATGTTTTGGACGCCGTGGCCGTGAATGCTATCGCGGTATTGGGCGGCAACATTCGGGAAGCGCATTCGGTATTCGTCGGTGATGCCCGGATTATCGTGGCACTTCGCGCAGGTGCGCGCCAAGTTGAGCTTGAACACCGGCGAGCTTGGCTCGGCGGGAGATCGCATGTCATGGGTGCCGTGACAACTCGTGCAGGTGGCGGCTCCGGATGCCCCCATCGCGCGGCTCAGGCCGTGGATGCTAGTCGCGTAATCGTCGGCTTGCCGCTTGTGGCAGGACGCGCAATCGACGGGTTTGGTAGGCTTTGCGTCGTCCGGGTGCTCAGCGCTTAGATCGGTGTGGCAGGCGGCGCACTGGAGTTTGGCGTGGACGGACGTCTGGCGGGTTTTTTCGTCAACGAAGATGGAGACCTGCTTGCCGCTTGGTAGATCTTGAGTGAGATCCTTGTCACCATGACACTCCATGCATTTGTCGTTTGGGATCGGCTCC
>JAYSPI010000035.1:0-1800 GCA_043722215.1 Prosthecobacter sp. | reverse complement strand
TCACGCCATCTCCATGAACCGCCCACCTGCATTGGGCAAGCCGGATCGACTCGCACGAGCCAACAATTGCGCAACCGTGATCGCTCAGGGCGGGACCGTTCGTCAGGGATTATCCCTTCACCCGCTCGACCTCTGCACCTAGCATGAGAAGCTTTTCGTCGATGTGCTCGTAGCCTCGGTCGATGTGATAGAGACGGCTGATCTCGGTAGACCCCTTGGCGGTGAGCGCGGCAAGGACCAAGGCGGCCGAGGCGCGGAGGTCAGACGCCATCACCGGAGCGGCAGATAACTGTGAAACGCCATGCACGATGGCCGTTCCGGCGTCCACCTTGATATCGGCCCCCATGCGCTTGAGCTCGGCGCAGTGCATGAAGCGCTGCGGGAAAATCGTATCCTTAATCACGCTGATGCCAGGAGTCGTAGCTAACAGCGCGGTCATCTGCGCCTGCATATCCGTCGGGTACCCCGGATAGGGCGCGGTGACGAGGTTCACGCCCTGGAGCGATTGGCCGCGGAAAACCGTGCAGGTCGTGCCCGCCACATTGAACTCAACACGGTGGCCTGATTGTTCGATGGCGGCGGTGATCGCTTTGAGGTGGTCGCGACAGACGCGGCGCAGCGTGACCCCGTCGCCTGCTAGAGCGGCTGCGGCCATGAAAGTCCCTGCCTCAATGCGATCGGGAATCACGGTGTGCTCGACGCCATGCAGCGTTGGCACTCCCTCGATCACGATCCGGCGAGTGCCGGCACCTTGGATTTTGGCACCCATGGCATTGAGGAAATTAGCGAGATCGAGGACTTCCGGTTCGGCGGCGGCGGATTCAATCACGGTGATACCCTCCGCCAAGGTGGCAGCCATCATCACATTATCAGTCCCTAACACCGTTGGCCCATGAGTACCGCGCAAATCAATTTCCGCCCCACGCAGCCCGTCCTTAGCAGTTAGAATGATATTGCCTCCTGCAAACTCAACTTTAGCACCAAGCGCCTCGAGGCCGCGCAGGTGGAGGTCCACCGGTCGATCGCCGATGACACAACCGCCGGGCAACGAAACCACAGCGCGGCGCATGCGCGCGAGCAACGGCCCCATGACACAGATGGATGCGCGCATCCGGCGGACCAGTTCGTAGGGTGCGACGTCGGAAATCTCTTCGCAGGTGATCCGCACGGTCCCCGAGGAGCGTTCGACATCGGCACCAAGCGCGCTGAGAATCTGGATCATGTAGTTGGTGTCCGAGACATCGGGCACGCGGCGAATGATGCATGGCTCGGCGGTAAGCAGGCTGGCCGCCAAAATCGGCAACGAGGCATTTTTGGAACCAGAAATATTGATGGCTCCCCGCAGGGGGGGGCCGCCGTGAACGATGAGTTTATCCATGAAGTGAAAGGTGAACGTTAGTGGACCGGCCGCCGGGCGTAGGGGAAACGAGCGACCCCCGAAAGGTCGGATTTCACATCAAGGGCGGTGAACGAGGAAGTTTGTAGAATTTCTGCGACCTGTGAAGCCTGATCGTGACCGATTTCCAGCACCAGCCAGCCACCAGGTGAAAGGCGGCTATAGGCGGCCGGAATGAACCGCCGCATCAGATCCAGTCCGTCGTGCCCGCTGAACAAGGCCAGCGCCGGATCGTGCATCACCTCGCGGGTCAGCGACGCCCGCTCGCATTCCGGCACATACGGAAGGTTGGCGACGATCCCATCGAACAAGTCGCCCGCCACCGCATCGAACAGATCGCTGAGCACGAATGATACGTTGTGGATTTCCAATTGGGCGGCATTTTCGCGCGCCAAGCCGAGGGC
>JAYSPI010000034.1:0-8125 GCA_043722215.1 Prosthecobacter sp. | reverse complement strand
AACAACGCGTCGTGAACTTGTTGGATGAGTTGCTGTTTGGCCACGCTGATGACTGGCTTGGGTCCTCGCAGCTCGACGCTGGCCGCTACGCGCTGGTCCTTCATCGAGGACAGGATGCGAGCTTCCACGGCCGCGTTGATCGTGGAGATTACTACCGAATTTTCCACCGCGTTCATGAGCGTCCACTTGCCGGTGCCTTTTTGGCCCGCGGTATCGAGGATGAGTTCGACGAGCGCCTGGCCAGTGGCCGGGTCTTGTTGTTGGAAGATTTTGGCAGTGATTTGAATCAGATAGCTTTCGAGGTCGCCGTCGTTCCAGGTGGTGAACACGGTGGCCAGCTCAGCGGCTGAAAACCCGGCCGCCTTGAAAATGTTATAGGCCTCGCAGATGAGTTGCATGTCGCCGTACTCGATGCCGTTGTGAATCATCTTCACGTAGTGGCCCGCACCGCCGGGCCCGATGTGGGCCACGCACGGCTCGCCATCGACCTTGGCAGCAATGCTCTCGAAGATCGGTTGCATGACGTCCCAAGTGGAGGCGGGGCCGCCGGGCATAATAGCAGGGCCTTTGCGGGCACCCTCTTCACCGCCAGAAACCCCGGCACCCACAAAGCGCAAACCGAGGTCGCCGAGCCACTTGTCGCGGCGCTCGGTGTCGGTATAGAGCGAGTTCCCGCCATCGATGATGATGTCGCCTGGGTCTAGCAACGGGATTAGTTGTTCGATCACCGCATCCACGGGGCGGCCCGCCTTGACCATGATCATCACCTTGCGTGGGCTGGCGAGAGACGTGACAAAGGCATCCAACGTGGCTGACCCGACTAGATTTTTTTGTGGGTGGGCCGCTAGGAAGGCCTCCGTCACGGTGCCGGTGCGGTTGTAAACCGAGACTTGAAAGCCGCGGGATTCCACATTGAGTACGAGGTTTTGGCCCATGACGGCCAGACCGATGAGTCCGAAGTCGCTATTATTCATACGAGAGAGTGCCGCTAGAGTGGGCAAGGGCATCCTTACGAGCGCCTTGTCTTTCCTGCAACCCCTTGTTGCCATCGGGCCGGAGGTTTCACACACTGTGCGCGTGAACCTTCCCAATGCCATCACGCTTTCGCGCCTCGTGTTGACGGCGGTGTTTGTTGCCGGGACCGCATTGGCCACCTCACTCGGTCATTGGATCGCCTTAATCGCCTTCGTGGTGGCGGCCATCAGCGACTTTGTGGACGGCTGGTTGGCACGCAAACTCGGGATGGTGACGCCGATGGGCAAGCTGCTGGACCCGGTGGCGGACAAGGTGCTAGTGGGTGCGGCCTTTGTCTATTTGAGCGCCGAGCACCTGTGCCCGGTGTGGGTGACCGTGGTCATTCTGGCGCGTGAGTTTCTCGTCACCGGCTTGCGCCAAATCGCCATGGAGGCGGGTCAGGTGATCGCCGCCGATCGTCTCGGTAAATGGAAAACTGGCCTGCAGTTGCTATTTTGCATTACCTGCCTCGTCTGGTTCGCGTTTCAACCCCTCAATCCGAGTCACTGGTGGATTGCCCTCTTCCAATATCTAGCCGATCAGCATGGCTGGTTGCAAGCGACCTCCATGTGGCTGGCACTGGGACTCACGCTCGTCTCTGGCTGGAACTACCTGTGGGCCAGTCGCCGATTGATTTGCGCAAAAAAGCCCCGGCAATCCTGAAATCCGCAGGGAACATTGGGAGCACCGGGGCGATTTACTGAGTGGAGCGACTTAAATGGCGTTCGCGAGCAGTTTTTCGCCCTTGCGGATGGTGGTGGCGCTGAGTTTGCCATCCACGCGCTTCGCGCCGTCGATGAGTTCCTTGAGTTCAGCGAGGGTCTTCTCGGCTGCGGCGAGCGATTTCTTCGCGCTGCCACCGAATTTCTTGTCCGGGAAGTACCGGGAGAAGGTGGTTCCGGTTTTGCTGATGCAGAGGCGCCATCCTTCAAACGCGGATTTTTCATAGTCGAAACGTGTCAGATTCTTTTTTGATTTCATGGTATTATGGTTGGGGTTGGATTTAACATGCACATTGATGCAGGAAAATCTAGTGGTTTTTTCGATATAAGTGGGGAAAGTTGCCAGAGTTAGGCCGATTCAGGCGGGATTTAGGTGGGATTTAGGTGGGATTTAGGTGGAATGACGAATTATACGGATGATCGCGGTGGGTGTCCGTGGTCCGGCGACCGACGAATCCGCTAGTGATCGGGCGAGCTGGCGGGGGGATTATTCCGGCAGGCCGATTTTTTTTCCGAGGTAGCGTGGCCGGGTATTGAGGATATTGACGTCGAGCCACATTTTGACGCGGGCGCCGATTTCGCGGATTTTGGTTTTCAGTCCGTCGTGGGTTTCGACGTCGCGGGCGGCGAAGCCGTAGGCGTGGATACCATGCGCTTGGGCGAGGTAAATTGCGCGTTCATCTTGGAATCGTTGGCTAATGAACAGGATGGAATCCGCGCCGAAGATTTCCTTGGCGCGGACCACGGAGTCGAGGGTGCGCAGGCCGGCGAAGTCGCAAACAATGCGGTTGGCAGGGATGCCGCGCTCGATGAGCGCCTGCTTCATTTTGTTGGGTTCGTTATAGTAGCGCGAACTGTTATCGCCAGAAACGATTAGGGTTTCGAGTTTACCCGCGTTCCAAACTTGCACAGCCGCGTCGATGCGGTAACGGAAATACAGATTTTCGCGGCCCGCCACGCGCGCGCTGGTCCCAAAGACCAATCCCACCTTCGTGGTTGGGACGTTGGCCACCTGGGAAAATATCCGTCCGCGCGCCGCCCAGATCGCCGTAACATTCGCGTAGGTCACCACCAGCACCCCGACTAGCACAAATGCCAGCGCCGCCAGTCCCAGGAATTTGAGCCAACGCCGCCATTTCAATGGTGCTGCGGGTTTCACGGCGGACAAGCGGCTGGCGGGTTCGCGGGCGCGATCACGCGCAGGCAGTATGAGGCGTTCTGGAAGTGGACTCGGGTGAAGCGTCCCGCCGACTCGCCGTCCACTTCCACCGGGACATCGCGGTCCGCAGTGACCGTCAGCGATTCCGTTTGAAAATACTCAACCGATGGCAATTCGTCGATGCCACCACTGACGAGCCCGCGCAGCGAATCGACCAGCAACCGGTAACCCGCCGCTTTGTAAACTAACACGTCAAGCTTGGAGTCGTGGTTGTCTGCATGGCGGAAAAACCGGAACGGCCCGCCATAGTGAGCCCCATTGCCGACGATGACCGCCACCCCGGTGGCGCGCTGCCCGTCGGCGCACACCACTTCCATCGTCGGCGGGCGCTCGCCGAGCACTTTCAGCGCTGCCAGTAAATAGGCTAACGGACCTAGCCGTTTCTTAGCATTCCAGGTCGTTTGTTCGATAACCTGGGCGTCGAATCCGACGCCAGCCATTTGCACGAAGGGAGCCTTGTTGGCCGAGAACAAATCCACTTCGCGCACTGCGCCGTGCTCGATGATGGCAAATGCTTGTTCTAACGAATGGCATGGGATCGCCAACTCGCGGGCAAAAACATTCATCGTGCCAACCGGTAAAATCCCTAACGCCGTGGCGGTCCCAGCAAGGCCGTTGACCACCTCGTTGAGCGTGCCATCGCCGCCTGCCGCAATGACGACGGGCTCCCCTTGCGCGGCGAAGCCGGCCGCTAAGTCGCGGGCTTCGCCCGCGTGGTGGGTCGCATAGAGCGCGAAATGGTGCGCGTGTTGCATGAGAAACCGGCGCACTTTTTCACTCTTTTGGCTGCGGGCCTTGGGGTTGAAAATGAGCGGATACCGGCGGGGTCTCTCCATGACCGAGTATTCACTCATGCCATCCTGCCCGGCAATCTGATTCCTCCTGCAGCACGGCGACGACTTGCGCGACGGGCAGACCCATCACGTTATCGGCACAGCCGCTGATGTGGTGAATGATGCGCTCGCCGTGTTCCTGGATCCCGTAAGCCCCGGCTTTATCGAGCGGATTGACCAGCGCGAAGTACGCGTCGATGGCCGCATCGTCGAGGGTCAGGAAGGTGACCTCGGAGAGGCCGTGAAACACCTTGCGTGGGCCACCGGGGAAAATCACGCACACGCCGGTGCAAACCTCATGGCTGCGCCCCGATAGCCGCCGCAGCATCCGTTGCGCGTCCGCCAAATCCACCGGCTTGCCTAACGGTTCTCCATCGAGGAACACGAGCGTGTCCGAACCGATGACCGTGGCGTCCGGGCGCATCGCGGCCACCGCCTCGGCCTTGAGGGTGGCATTCCATTGGCACAGCGTGGCGGGGGGCATCGAGGGGTCATGGATTTCCTCTGCGGGCGACACAATCACCTCGAACACCACTCCCTCACGCTCCAACAAGGTGCGGCGGCGGGGCGAAGCGGATGCGAGCACGATGGGCATGGCGCTGACATGCACCGGAATGTCTGGCAGCGCAAGCCAGGATGCCCGGAATGCAAAACAGGCCCCGGGTTGCCCCGGAGCCTGTGAGTGAATCAGTAGCAGATGCAGATCAACCTTCTTCAGGGATGCGCATCGAGTAGAACGAACGATACACGAAGATCAGCGCGACCAGGAAGAAGAACCCGCCAATCATGTTCTTGACGGATTGGTCCTTCATGGTGACGGCGATTTCCACGGCCAGCAGACCGAAGAGCGTGGTGAACTTGATCACCGGATTCATGGCCACGGATGAGGTATCCTTGAAGGGATCGCCCACCGTATCGCCCACCACCGTGGCGGCGTGCAGGTCAGTGCCTTTTTCACGCATGTCCACTTCGACAATCTTCTTGGCGTTGTCCCATGCGCCGCCGGCGTTGGCCATGAAGATCGCTTGAAAGAGGCCGAAGAACGCGATGCCGATCAGGTAGCCGATGAAGAAGAATGGGCTAAAGAATGGCAGACCGAGAGCGAAGCAGAACACCACGATGAAGATATTCCACATGCCTTTTTGGGCATACTTCGTGCAGATGGCGACCACTTCCTTGCTGTCCTTGTCGGAGGCCGTGGTGACGTCGAGCTTCATGTTCTCCTTGATGTAAACCACCGCGCGATAGGCACCGGTGACCACCGCTTGGCAGGAGGCTCCGGTGAACCAATAGATGACCGAGCCACCCATGACCAGGCCGAGGATAATTTCGGGCTGCACGATGGAGAGCTTGGCGACCACGTTGCCAAACAAGTTTTCGAGCAGCATGATGATGCCGAAAACCATGGTGGTGGCACCCACCACGGCCGTACCGATGAGCACGGGCTTGGCGGTGGCTTTGAAGGTGTTGCCTGCGCCGTCGCCCTTTTCGAGTTGATACTTGGCGTTCTCGAAATCCGGGTTGAAACCGAAGTCTTTTTTGAGTTCGGCGGTGATGTTTGGATGGCTTTCGATTTGGCTCAATTCATACACCGATTGAGCGTTGTCGGTCACCGGACCGTACGAATCCACGGCGATGGTCACAGGGCCCATGCCGAGGAACCCGAACGCCACCAGACCAAAGGCAAAGATCGGCGCGGCAAACGCAAATTTGGCGGGCATGATGGCCATCAGGTCGGGGTTGATCGAGAACTGCCAAGCGGCAAACATCAAGATCATGATGATGAGGCCCATCCAGAACGCGGAGAAGTTACCTGCCACAAAACCGGATAGAATGTTAAGCGATGCGCCACCGTGCTTCGAGCAATTGGTGACTTCTTTGACGTGGCGCGAGTTGGTGCTGACGAAAATCTTGGTGAACTCGGGGATGAGCGCGCCGGCAATCGTGCCGCAGCTGATGATCATCGAAAGCGCCCACCAGAGGTTGGGTAGGGCCTTGCCTTCGAACACAAAATCGCCTAACAATACCTTGCTGGCGAGGAAGGTCACGCCGATGGAAACCGCCGAGGTCAACCACACCAAGTGAGTGAGTGGTGCTTCGAAATCGAAGTCTTTTTTACCGCCGAACATCGCCTTGCTGATGCCTTCGTTGACCAGATAGGACCCGAGCGAGGTGATGATCATGAGGATACGCATCACGAAGATCCACACGATGAGCGTCGCGCACACTTCTTGCTGAGCCGCCAATGCGAGGGATAAGAAGGCGATCAAGGCCACGCCTGTCACACCGTAAGTTTCAAAACCGTCCGCTGTTGGGCCCACCGAGTCACCCGCGTTGTCGCCTGTGCAGTCGGCGATGACACCAGGGTTTTTGGGGTCGTCTTCCGGAAGTTGGAAAACGATTTTCATCAAGTCCGAGCCGATGTCGGCGATCTTGGTGAAGATGCCGCCGCAAATCCGCAGCACCGAAGCACCGAGCGATTCGCCGATGGCGAAGCCGATGAAGCACGGGCCGACGAGCTCGGTTGGCAAAAAGATCAAAATGCAGATCATGAAGAACAACTCGACGCAGACGAGCAGCAGGCCGACGCTCATGCCCGAACGCAGCGGAATGCCGAGCGTGGCGAGCGGATTGCCTTTGAGCGCGGAAAACGCAGTGCGCGAGTTGGCCACCGTGTTGATACGGATGCCGAACCACGCCACCCCGTAGGAACCCAAAATCCCTAACACCGAGGCCGCCAAAATCACCCCCACGTGCAGCGGTGTGTTGTGTTGCAGGACGCCAAAGTAGTAAATCATGCAGCCCGCTATCAGTAACCACAGAATCGCTAGAAACTTACCCTGCGTGAATAGGTAGGTTTTGCAGGTCTCCCAAATCGTGTGCGACACCGTCGCCATGCTCTGGTGAACTGGCAGGTTCTTCGTTTGTTTGTATTGCAGAAGACCGAAGAGACCGCCCAGCACACAGACCACGAGGCCCGCTAGCATTAGCGTGTGTCCACTCATGCCACCGAGCGACGAAAACGTCACCGTGTCGAGCTTGGGAATCTTCAGGTCGGCCTCACTCGCATACGCGCCGCCCGCACCCGCGAACGATAAGGCTGTTGTTAGAACAAGCGACTTCAATATTTTCATGAGCCCACATGCTGGGCAACCGACGAGTTCTCCGCTACTCATTTTTTACGAAAGTCCAGTCGAATCCGACTGTAAATGCGTTTATTACCGGCGGTCGATCCCGCCAGCCCTTGGCGAATGTGGCGGGTGAGCAGCGCAATCATGAGTGTGTTAGGGTGGTGGCGCGTCCACCCATTTCCCGTGTTCGCGGATCAGATCGATCAACCGCTCGACGGCGGCGTCTGCTGGAATATTGAATTTCACGGGGGTTTTTCCCACGTAAAGGTTGATTTTGTTAGGGGCACCGCCGACATAGCCGAAATCGGCGTCGGCCATTTCGCCGGGGCCATTGACGATGCAGCCCATGATGGCGATGCGCACGCCTTTGAGGTGGCCAGTGGCGGCGCGGATTTGCTGGGTCGTGGCCTGCAGGTTAAAGAGCGTGCGCCCACAACTCGGACAGGCAACGTAGTCCGTCTTGAAAATGCGCGTGCCGGCGGCCTGTAGGATGTTATACGCTAGGCGCAACGCAGCACTGGGCGCGGCCTCGCCGTGAACGAGCACGGCATCGCCGATGCCATCGCAAAGCAGTGAGCCAAGGGTTTGCGCCGCATTGAGTAACACGGGCAAGCTGTCCGCTGCCTCTACCGCCACGCACAGCGTGTCTTGCAGCAGGATCGGGTGCCGCGCGTCCAGGCGGGCGGCCAGCAAGCGAAATGCCGCAATGACCGATAGATCGAGCCCCTCCGCCACGGTCACTAGGCATGGTGCTGGACGATCGTTGATGGCGGCCACCGCCGCGAGGTCGCGCGGGTCGATGGCCTCCACCCCAGAGGATTCGGCGATGATCTCCGGCGTGAAGTCCCCCAGCGTGGAGAGCCGGTCGGCCAGTAGATCCCAGCGGTCCTGGGTGGTAACGACGCGCACCGGATGGTCGCCGCCTAACAGATGGCCCATCACCCTCAGCGCGGAACTACGGCGTCTCTCGTAGCAAAATGGATCGTAGCTAGGCGTGAAAGCAGTCGTCGCCGGAGTCGTCGCCGCCCGCAGCCGATTGAATGGCTCGACGAGTGCCTGAGCCACCGGGATTTCATACACTGAATCCTCGGTGAGCGAGACCCGGATGGTGTCGCCGATGCCATCGGCTAACAACGAGCCGATGCCGATGGCACTTTTGATTCGCCCGTCCTCGCCGTCACCCGCTTCGGTCACGCCGAGGTGGAT
>JAYSPI010000033.1:0-5882 GCA_043722215.1 Prosthecobacter sp. | reverse complement strand
AACCGCCGTCGCAGCGAGCGCTCGCGCCTACTCGTTGATCTATAGCCGTGAGGGATATAATATCTACGATACCGGCATCGAGGGGAAACTCAGTTGGAAACCCACCCCCCACTATACATTGGAAACGCTAACATCAAATTCGCTAGTTAACCTCCACGATGACGGCTTGCCGCCGACCGAACTCGGTGAGACCTCCTACAACCACCCGCGGGTCCGCGCCACCCAAACCGTGGATTTCCGCGACAACCCGGTGCTACCAACACGCGGCTGGCATATCGAAGCCCCGCTCGAAATCGGTGGTGCCGTCGGCGGCACCTCCACCAGCTATTTCATGGCCGGCCTGTCCGGCGGCTGGCTACGCCCGCTCAACCCAAACTATCAATTAGGACTCGGCGGTGCGGGCGCGATGCTCATTCCTAACCGCGATGGCAGCGCCCTACCAATTGACCTGCGCCTGTTCAACGGCGGCCCCCGCAGCGTGCGTAGCTTTCCCGAGCGTGAACTCGGGCCCACCGCCAATGGCTACCCCACCGGCGGCGAAGCCACTTGGCACACCAACGCCGAACTCATCCGCCGCATCGGAGGATCACTCAAGGCGGTCGCATTCATCGACGCCGGCTCGCTCGCCAGACATCACGAGGACCTCAGCGCCGCAAAAGTGAACCTTGCCGCCGGCCTCGGGATTCGCTTCGATTTACCCATCGGACCGGTTCGGCTGGAATATGGATACAACCTAACTCGCGACCCGGGAGAACCGCTAGGCACCCTCCATTTCGCCATTGGCTGCGCGTATTAGTCGTGGCATGGCCTGCGATTCCACCAGCCAACGATACCAGCTAACACTAGTAAAACACCAAATACGCACACAATCGCAGCCCCAGTCGGCAAGTCCTGATAGAACGACACAATCAACCCACTGACGCCGCCGACCAACGACAGCACCACCCCGATGGCCAACCGGGCACCGAAGCGCCGAGCCGTGAGGATCCCGCAGACGGCCGGCACGATGAGATACGTGAATACGAGCAGGACGCCGACGATTTGCACAAAGCTAGTAACGACTAGCCCGAAGGTGGCATAGAACAGGAAATCCCATAATTTGATGCGCATCCCTGAGGCCAGAGCGTCTGCCGGCGCGAATGACAAGCGCATGAATGGCTTACGGGCCAATCCGTGGAACACCCCAACCCCAACAAACAGTGCCAAAGTCCGAAAAACCTCCTCCTTGGTCACTAGCAGAATATTGCCGATTAGCATGTTTTTGATCTGCTCGTCACCCTCGCTCGAGTAGCTCAGCAGGATCACCGAAGCGGCTGCCGCCACCACATAGGCAATGCCGATGATCGCCTCCTGCGGCACCTCGCCCGTGCGCTTGCCGGTCGCAGCAAACAACGCCGCCGCCAACAAGGTGAAACTCAGGGAAATCCAGAACGTCACGGGACTGTCTAAGTCCATATGCTTCATCACCGCAAAACAAACGCCCAGCGACGCCATTTGTGCCATCGCAATATCGATGAAGATAATTCCACGCCGGACCACGTGCATGCCTAGATAGACCAATAATCCGGGCAACACCACACACGCCACCATCGGCCACATCATCACGTCCCACATATTGTTAGTTTCTAAGGGCTGTGGTGAGGCGGACAACCAGTGCGTCGATCAACTCGACATAGGTCACAGTGTTCGGTAGGCCACCCGGGTATTGCGCCCCATCCACCACGTGCGCCCCAGTCACCGAGGCAACTTTTTCGGCGATTTTCCGGTTATGGAACGGTTCGACGAGGATCGCCTTGATCTGCTGCGCCTTGATCTGCCCGATGACCTCGGCGAGGTGGGATGGCGATGGTGGCACGCCGGGTTTGGGCTCAAGAAACACCTCAATGACCAAGCCAAACCGACGGCCAAAATACAACCAGTCGTCATGATAGGCTGCTAGGTGTTGACCGCGGAATGGCAGCAGCGCTCGCCCCCAGTCCTGGAGTTTGGCATCAATGGACGCCGTAAATGCTTGGTCATTGGCGGCATAACTCGCGGCATTCGCTGGATCGGCGGCAGCCATGGCCCGCGCGATATGCGCGGCCACCGCCTTGGCGATGATCGGATCGACCATGAAATGTGGGTTGCCAGATGCGTGAACGTCGCCTGCCGCACGGCTGAGCGTGGCGGGGACATCGAGCAGGCGGAGCCCATCGGACGCTTGCACGCGACCGGGCGCGCCGGTCTCGAGTTTCGAGTTGCGGGCATTTTGGAGTAGCGGCGGCAGCCACCCGACTTCGAGTTCAGCCCCCCCCTCGATCAGTAGATCGGCGGTGCGCAGCTTGACGACAAAACTCGGCCGGGCATCTACAAAGTGCGGATCCTCGGTGGGTTTGGCCATGGCGTTGACCTCGACGTGGTCGCCGCCGATTTCACGGGCGATTGCCGCATAATCGGCCAAGGTGGTGACGACATTGAGTTTGGCACGCGCCGTGCCACTGCAGGCGACTAGAGCCGTTAGAATGATTGCGAGGTGATATTTCATCATGAGATTAGTTAGAGTAGTTAGTATTTATGTGCCCCGTGAGCTCCGAGACTGAAGTCATACATCAAAAACAAGGAGTTCTCGTCGCGACGGGGCTCGATGTCAGTGGATTTCAACAGGTCGTAGTTATATTGCATGCGGAGCTTCGAGAACTCGGACGCGTACCACGTGAGATCGGTGGCCACTCGGGCCCGGCTCTGGCGGCTGGGGTCCTGGGTGAGATTGGATGATTGCATGAGGAGGGAATCGGCGCGCAAGCCGAGTGACCAGCCTTTGTGAAACCCCCACACGACTTGGGAATATGCGCCCCAGTCGTGGAAGGTTTCCGCCACAGGGAAGCTGTGATTGAGCCCTTGACCGGCCTCGTAGCGCCGGATCATCGCTTCACTCTGCCATTTGACAAATGGCCACCCGCCCTCGGCGGTGGTTGGCTTCCACTTGTAGAACACGTCTGCCCCATAAATTTGGGTCCGGGCATTTTCGCCGGTATCATTGGGTCCGAGTGCTGCGGACACGCCACCGAGAACCGTCTGGCTGGCGGTGAGGTCATACGAGGCTTCAAGCCGTGGCGTGAACGTCAGATCAGAGAACCCGTCGGTTTGGCGGTCAATCGTTTGGCGGTCGAAGAACGTCCCCCCTACGCCAGGGTTGCGGAATGAATAGCCGGTCCCGCCCTGGCCATTTTGCACCGCCACCATTGCCTGGGCGTAAATCGGCAGCGGAATCACCCAGGCGGCCTGCGCCCCCACGCCGCGCAGTCCGTCGGGCCCGAGCATCAGGCCATTGACCAGCGGCGCGTCCACAAAATCCCAGGTGTGTGGATGCGTCGGGTTGAGGCGGCCAAATGGAGAGAAGAACTGACCGCCTTTGGCTTGCAAGCCGTATGGCAGCGAGGTGGTTTGACCGAACACCTCTTCCGCCTCGACCGAGGTTTCATTGTTGGCATCCAGCTTGAAAACGATGTTGGCAAACCCCTCGAAATACGTGTCCACCGCACCATCCAGCGCCAATTCAAGATTGCGGGCGTTGAACCCGCGCTGCTGCGGGTCGTGGTCACCCACCTCCAGCGATCTCAGATCCGTTGCCGACGACGCAGCTCCCGCCAACACCGCATCAAAGGAAATGTTCAAATAACTTCCCTTGGCAACCCCGCCGGCCTGCGGACCGGACCCGCCAAGCACCCCAGGCGACGGGAGGGGGGCCGACCCTTGGCTCACCACCGACGCGTCGGACGTCGGAAATATATTACCCGTGGTTCCCGTGGTTCCCGTGGCCACTGCGGTCGGCGGCCCTGCCGGCAAGTCACCACCCGGTGCCACCACCACCGTGGCATCCGCGGTCGGAAACGCGGCCACCTCACCGCTGGCTTGCGGCTTGCTCTGTGCCGCCGCGCTATCCGCGCGCCGCACCATCGCATCAATCACCACTTGCTGCGCGGCCAGTTGGTTTTTGAGTGCATCGATTTCCGCCTGGTGGCGGGATTGCATCTCTTGAATGCTTTGTTGAATCTCTAACAATTGGTGCTGGCACCCATCGTTCGGGAGCGGCAACGCGGCGGATTCCCCGGCTTGGAGCCCCAGTGAGATGATAATTGACGCCAGATAACAAGCGGCACTTCTAATAATAAACATGATATCGCGTAAAAATGGTATTCGTTTTGCAACGCGGTAAAAACCACGCCGATTGGACGCCCAGGCCCAGCGGGTTCGGGAGTGCGGATTGCAATGCGTTAGGCGAGGGCTGGCGGCCCGTGCTCAAGCAAACTCCCGCACAAATGGTGCGGCAGCGCATGCCACCCCGCGCGGGCTAGCACCACGAGTTGGCCGCCGACGGGCAACCATGACGGTGCGACCGCCGCCACCACGACCGCAGGATCGATTAAGCCGTCCCGCACATCCGTGGCGAGACAATGGTGACCAGTCTCGTGCGCATCTGGGTGAAAACACTCGTGCATCACCGGCGACGCTCCGAGCAACGCAAGCACCCAAATTTGGACCAGGGCAAGCCAAACGAGCGGCGCGATGACGCTCGTCAGCCGATCCTGGAAATCACGTCGTGTCATTGTGGCTTGTGCCTAATCCAGCATTGCTCCCATCGCAAGGGGTTTTTGACCCCACTCCGCGACCGGCACCGACCTTGATCAAGGGTCAGACAACTTATCAGCCATGGGCCGAGGTGATCAAGCTCCTCCACGCAGCTCCCTGGATGAGGTCTGCCTCCCCGTCTTCGTAGCGTTTCCCGCCGGAAATGATCATCGGTCTCTCTTCAATATCCACTCGGTTTGGGATCTTCTCCCGGCACCCGACCTTGCTGCGTCTGCGGTAGCGACGCTTGCCGTTGATCCGGAGATTGAGCGACAGATCGCCACCAGCCTTCCTGTCATTCGCTAAATACTGATAGATTATCTAATAACTCACCCTCAAGCCATTTATAACCAGTGACTTGCTGATCTGATCAGGGCTGTGCTTCATCCTCAGCCGCGCCTCGACTTCGTCTTTGAGCATACCGACCATCACTCTGGGCCGCGTCCTTTTGTGGACCTTCCGATCCGTCGCGAAACGGTCGGCCCGGGCGGGCCGATAGCCGCAGTGGCCAGAATTGCGAGAGAGTTCCTTGCTGATCGTCGCCTGGCTGAATCCGATGGTCTGCGCAATCTCGTTTTAGTCCTTTCCGGCCTGCCTCATGTTGGCAATAACGATACGATTTTCCGCCGCGGCGGCCGCGGCATTTGTGAATCATCGTCAGTTTGTTGTAAAATCAGACTAAATGAATCCCCGCCTCTTCGAATCTAACTTTATTCGCTAAAAAACTGAAACCGCTCTTGTTTGATTTGCACTTCTCCATGCGCGGTACCCGAAAGGTTGATAACGACCAATCTATCAATTGGGGGACAAAACCACAAGATCGCCACCACCGCCCGGAAGTCGGCCACCATCATACACCATCCAAACCTGAAATTTCGGGTTGTGAACCACCCTCCAAAAGACGTTTGGCCACCAATTTAAGCGCTTTCGCACCTCTAACAAACCGTCCGGTTTGGACAAGGTGAGAAATCCGGTTTTAAACCGTCGCCGACACCGACAAAGCGATCCTTGCCTAATGACCGCGCGGCTGCAACGCTAACGACATGAGCCATGACGTGATCGCGCTTCTCCAACAGCTTGTCCGCATCCCATCAGTCAACCCCGATAACACGCCCGGAACCCCTCTCGTCGGCGAGCAAACGCTGGCCGTCTTCCTCGCCGGCTGGCTCGAGTCCTTCGGCGCGGATGTCTCACTCGAAGAAATCCAACCCGGCCGACCCAATCTCATCGCCCGCTTCGCACCCGTGGACGGACGACCACGCATCCTGCTAGGC
>JAYSPI010000032.1:0-8012 GCA_043722215.1 Prosthecobacter sp. | reverse complement strand
CCACTCCCACGGCCACTCCCACGGCCACTCCCACGGCCACTCCCACGGCCACTCCCACGGCCACTCCCACGGCCACTCCCACGGCCATGAAATGAGCGTGGGGGCGGGCTTGGCCTGACCGGAGGTGGTGAGGGACGGCCTGCGTAGAGGTCGGCGAACTCGTGACGTGTGGCGGCAAGTTAGGCGCACTCAGTCATTCTGGCATTGTCAGACGCCATGGGGCGACCGTATCGTCGCCACGACCCGAATCCCATGTGGCACTTTTTCAATAACCCTTGGCATGATGGCATTGAAATCGTCTTTCTTGCCACCTGTATCTATCAGATTTATCGCGCCTTCCGGGCAACCCGGGCCGCGCAAATCCTCGTTGGGCTCGGCACCATCCTCGTCGGTCTCACCCTCCTGGCCACGGTATTCCAATTTGAGGTCATCAAATGGATCATCACCCACGCCGCCGCCGTCCTGGCCTTCGCGCTGATCGTCATCTTCCAACCCGAGTTGCGCACCGGCCTGGCCCGCCTCGGTAGCAACCGCCTGTTCTCGTTCTACAGCAGTCGCCGAGTCGATTTCCTCGAACGCTTCGCCGACGCGGTCATCCATCTATCGAAAAAGCGGATTGGTGCGCTGTTCGCCATCCAGCGCGACGTCAGCCTCAAGGAGCAACTCGACACCGGTGTGCTGCTCGATGCGCGGTTTTCGCCGGAGCTGGCGTTGGCGGTTTTCTATCCAAAAGCACCGCTCCATGACGGCGGCATGATCATCGCCGATGACCGGGTGGCCGGTGCCGCGTGCGTCTTCCCCGTGACCGAACGTGAAATGCAGGACCGCTCAACTGGCCTGCGCCACCGCGCCGCCCTCGGCCTCACCGAACGCACCGATGCCATTGCCGTGGTCGTCAGCGAGGAAACCGGCGGTATCTCGATCTGTGAGAACGGCACCCTCCAACGCAACCTCACCGAAAAACAATTCCGCCAAAAAATCTCTGACCTTTTCTTTACCGGCAAACCATCCCATGAAATTCAATCTGTCGAGCCACCGGATCGCCAAGATCCTCTCACTCCTGCTGGCGATCGCAATCTGGTTTCTCATTAAGCAAAACCTCGATCAAACCAGCGGCTTCCCCGAGAAGCCACCGCGCGCGCTGCCGGTGCTGCTCAAATAGCTCCTCCCAGATAACAACGCACCACCCGCGGCGTAATCCCCGTAAAAATCTCCCAAATGATGGTACCCGCTTTGGCCGCCACCTCCGCCACCGGAATCTGCGCCCCAAACAGTTCGACCTCATCACCCGCCGCCACCTCGCCGACGCCACTCACATCGACCATCAGCTGGTCCATCGTAATGCGCCCAAGAATCGGGCACCGCTGGCCACGCCATGCGACTTCACCGCCCTGGCCTGAAATCGCCCGCGGATAGCCGTCGCCATAGCCGATGCCGATGGTGGCCACCCGCGTCGGTCGGGTTGTAACGAACTGTCGTCCATAAGAAACCCCGTGACCAGCGGGCAGCGTGCGCACCAAGGTGACACGTGCTTTGAGGGTCATGACCGTGGCGAGTTGTGGTTGGTAGCCCGGCAGCGGCGAAACCCCGTACAGCATCAATCCCGGACGCGACAAGTTGCAGACACCCGACTCGTAGGCGAGCAGGCCCGCGCTATTGAGCAGATGTCGCCACTTGAACCGCGCCTCACCACCCAGCTCGTCGAGCACCCGCCGATAGCAAGCCATCTGGCTGCGAGTAAATTCCTCATCCTCGTCCGCCGAGGGCAAATGCGAGCCAATCCCTTCAATCTCTAAATGCTCCATGCGCTCCAGCGCCGCCATCGAGACTGACACCTCGTCCGGCAAAAAGCCCCCCCGACCCATCCCCGTGTCCACCGCCAAATGCACCTTAATCCGCTTGCCTGCGGCCTGCGCCAGGCGGTTAAAATCCCCCGCTTCCTCCAACGACGACAAGCAGGGCGTCCAATCGCGTGCCACGATTTCCTCGCGCTCACCCGCCCAAGTTGCGCCTAACAAATACAGGCGAGTGGTCACCCCAGCCTGCTGGATGCGACGGGCCTCGCTCGCGCTGGCCACGCCGAAAAACGCGACTTCGGCGGCCGCCAGCGCGCGGGCAACCTCCTCCAATCCATGACCGTAGGCCCCCGCTTTGACGACCGCCATCACGGCTCCGCCGGCAGAGGTGCGAGCCACCTCCAAGTTATGTTGGAGGGCCGTCAGATTGATCTCCGCCCACGCGCGCGGCGGGGAATTAGGAATCGCGTCGTTCACACCCGAAAACTAGCGATCCGGCTGCGACTGGCAAGCCCTAGCACCAGCGATTCCCACCTACCATCAACCCGCCACAGTCGGCAATGTCACGACCAGCACTGACGATGGATCGACCACCTTGAGCGGTGCGGCATCGCGGGGAACCAACAAATACTGACCGCGGGTAAAGCGCCGACCGGCAGCACTTTCCAGCACTCCCTCCAGCACCGCTAGAATGGCAAATTGACCGGCGACTGGGTTGGCCAGCGTCTGGCCCGCGGCCAGCCATCGGTGAGCGGTCTTGAAATACGGGCAGGCCACCAGATACTCACCAACCGGCGCGTCCATCCTCGGCTCAAAATCCGAGAAATCGATACTGGCGAGTGATTGGGCGACGTGGAGGGCGCGTAGATTGCCATCGAGGCCGAGGCGGTTCCAATCGAAGATCCGATAGGTGGTGTCCGAGTTCTGTTGGATTTCGTGAATCAAGACGCCCGCCCCGATCGCGTGAATCCGCCCGGAGGCAATCAAGATCGCCTCGCCCGGGCGGGGACTCAGCGCATGCACGCAGTCAGCGACGGTGCCCGCGGCCATCGCATGCTCAAACGCCTCCTGGGTGATACCGCGTTTGAGACCCACGTACAGTTGTGCTCCCGGTTTGCAGTCGGCGATGAACCACATCTCGGTTTTCGGTTCACCGCCCAACTCGGCCGCCAATCGCGCCGGCGGATGGACTTGAATCGATAGATCATCGCGCGCGTCCAACACCTTGATCAGTAGCGGAAATCGCTTGTACTCCGGAAAACCCACCCCAAAAACCTCCTCGCGCCGCGTCGTCCACAACTCGTGCAGCGAAGTGCCAGCCAACGGTCCATCATCCACCCAGGACTGCTCGAACTCACGGTCCACCATTTCCCATGACTCACCATAGGGCCGGTCGGAAGCAGGCAACTGGCGACCATAGACCCGCTCGAGTTCACGCCCGCCCCAAACGCGCTCCATATACAACGGGGTGAATGTCAGCGGGGCCATCGGTCGGTTCTAATATCTCTGCCCGCAGTTTGCAATTGCCGAATCTTTGGTAATGGCCCGCGCGAACCCAGAGATTGACCCGGACAACCGATCCAGCGACATTGATGACGAATTGCCGATCTCAGAAACCCACCCTCCTGATGTCCCATGGCCGCGCCCGCAAGGTCGCCGCCGATCCTTGCCGTGGCTAGTGACCTGCGCCGTGGTGCTCGGCGGCCTCGCCTGGCTCAATGGACCAGGCTTGCGCTGGCTGGTACCCGCCGTCACCGCGCGCCTCGTCAAGCAGACTGGGGCGCAGATCGAGTTCACCCTCGCAGGCAGCCTGACTGGCGGGCTCGTCGTGCATCACTTGCGCCTCACCGGCTATCCGTCACTGGAATCGCTCACCATCCAGCAAGTGACACCGACCTATCGAGTCCAGGACCTGCTCCGCGGGCATTTTGGCGGTATCTCCATCGACGGGCTGGCTGCCGCGCTGCGACTCGGCGCACCTCACACCGCTACCACGCGACCGTTCGAACTAGCCCGCTGGTCAAGCACCCTCCGTGATGTGAGAGCGCGGATTATTCCGCTGGCCATGGAACTGAATCACATCAGCCTGACCATGACCCGTGATGACCAGCCGATGATGGTCGTGGCACCTAGCCACCTCGATCACAAAGCGGGAGATTCCTCATTTCAATTAGAACTTGGTCCCATCACCGATGCCACCGGTCGCCACTGGCCCAGCCAGCAATCCCACCTCCTCTGGACTGCAGATGGCCTCTCCATCCCGCAAATCGACCCGATGCCCGGTATCAGCGTGCGCGATCTGGTGCTGCGCCTTCCCGCCAGCGGTGAGCCATCAGCGGAAGCAGCGATCCACATCGACGACGCGTTGTTAGTTGCGACCGCCTCGCCGGGGCTTAACGCCCTCAGCGTGGACCTCCGCGAAGGTCGCCTGCAATGCGCACCCACAGCGGCACGTTTCGGCCTGATTCTTCCCGCCACCGCCACCGTCACGTCGTTAGCGCTCCACGTCAACGGCCTGTGGCCCGACGCACACTCCGCCACCGGCAGCGCGCGCATCCGACTCGAAAATATCGTCGCGGAAGATTGGAAGATCCCCGAACTCAACCTGGCCGTGGAATTGGACCCCGCCACCGCCACGCTCGCCGCCCAAGGCCGCATACTGGGTGCCGGAGTGTCCGTCCATGCCCAGGCACCGATCACCCGCCACCACGGCACCCTCGAACCGGGTCACCTCCGAGGAGACTTCGAGGTGACCGACGTCGAGCACATCGCCGCCGACCTGGCCACCCACACCCGCCGGATTGATCCAGCATCCGACGTCCCGCCAGCCACTGCCAAGGGCGAATTCAGCGTGACCTGGCACGACCGCCGCCCGACCGCAGCGGACGTCAGCCTGCTCGTGCAACCCACCGACCCACGCACGGCCTCGCCGGTGAACCTGCGCGTCCACTGGCAACCAAACCACCCGCTGGCCGCCCAGTTGGCCGTCGATGGCCTGCACGCCACAGCCGCTTACAACCTAGCAGATTCCACCTATCAGGCGACCAGCGAATGGTCTAACTTCACCAGCACGCGCATCGACCGCTGGCTGCAAATCCTCAGAGCCGCGCCTACCAGCGAATTCACCCTAACTGGTAGCTGGCACGGGAGTGGCGATTTGAATCACGGCGAGCACCACGGGACACTCGCGCTTGACCAAGCGACATGGCACCGCCAGAATCTACCACCCATCACCGCCGACGGGGTCATCGATTATTCATGGCCTGACGAGTTCACCACCACCCACCTGCGGCTCCAAACCCACGACCAAACCGTTGCAGGCGATGCTCATCTCTCGCACGGCATCTTGGATCTCACTGCCCTGCGCTGGCTCGATGGCTCGAACGAGATCGCCGACGGCTCAGCCCGCCTGCCGGTACCCGACGACCTCACTCATTGGCGCGCCTTCCTCGCCCGCGACCCGCGCCCACTGGCTGTCGCTCTAAATTCGAAGGTGCTGCCCATGGCGCTGCTCAACGACTGGCTGCCCGCCACCGCAGCGCTCGACCCGCGCTCGACCGGATGCATCCACCTACAGGTTGCGGGCACCTACGCGCAGCCAGAGTTGACCGCCGTGTTAGACACTCGCGCTCTTCGCCCGCTGACCCAACCCTCACTGCCACCGGCGAACGTGCTGGTGACACTGGCCGGGCGAGACGGCCAGTTGTCCGTGAACGGCCAGGCAAGCACCCCTGGGTTCCCAGCCGCCGTGATGACAGCCTCGCTGCCATTTCGCCCCGCCGCGTGGGCCGAGTCGCCCGCCCTGCTTCCCACCGAACCCCTCACCGCCCACCTCGACCTGCCGCGCCTCGATCTGGCACGCCTCGCCACCTGGCTGCCCGCCTGCCGCAAAACCACCGGTACTCTCACCGGTAAAATCGAGGTCGCAGGAATGCTCGGAAAACCCCTCGCCACCGGCCGACTCGACCTAACTGGCGGCGGCATTGAGCTGCGCGACGACCGCCATCCCGCCCTCACCGATATCACCGCCTCGATCGACCTGAGCCAGGACCGCATCACCCTGAAAGCGCTGCACGCAACGGTGGCCGGCGGCACGTTGCGTGGCACGGGCGCGCTGAAAATCCAGGCGGGTATGCCCGCTGCGATGGATTTCCGCCTCACCGGCAATCACCTACCCGTGCTGCGCAACGACTCGTTGATTTTGCGCGCCAACACCGAACTCCGCCTGGCAGGCCCATGGCAACACGCCACTCTAACTGGCACAGTGGGCCTGGTCGATGGACTATTCTATCGAGATATCGAGTTGCTACCTATCGGCTCCCCCTTCACCACACCTTCCGCGGCGGCCTTGCCGAAGATTGATGCCCCGCCCAATCTAGCAGCCACCCTGCCGGCACCCATCAGCCATTGGGATCTCAACGTGTTGGTCCGCACCCAAGCGCCCTTCCTCATCCGTGGCAATTTCGCCACCGGCAGGATCGACGGCCAAGTGCGCGTCGGCGGCACATTCGGTCAGCCATCGCCTGCTGGCGAGGTTCGCCTATCGGAGTTTCGAGCGGCCTTGCCGTTCAGCACGCTTCACGTTCGCGCCGGCACCGCACGCTTCACTCCGGGTTCAGGATTCGACCCATTGCTAGAGATCCGCGGCACCGCCGAGCCGCGCCCCTATCAGGTTAACCTCTATGTTTATGGACGCGCCTCCAACCCACAACTGGTGCTCACCTCAAACCCGCCCCTGCCCGACAATGAAATCATGACCTTGCTCGCCACCGGCACCACCACCACCGGCCTGGAAAACCCTCAGGCCGCGTCCACCCGCGCCCTGCAACTCCTCGCCGAGGAACTCCGCCGCGGCCGCTTCGCCGTCGGCAAACGACTGCGACCGCTGCTCAAGCTGCTAGACCAAGTGGATTTCAGCCTGGCCGAGACGGACCCGTATTCGAGTGAATCATTTTCCACCGCCACGCTGGCGCTTTCTGACCGCTGGCTGATCTCGGCAGGCATGGACGCCCAAGGAGACTCGCGGGTGTTAGCAATCTGGCGCATCACATTCCACTGATGATTCTGCTACGTGTTATCCTATGCGGCGTATCGCTGGCGGTGGCAACCGCCAGCGCAGAGACTCACGTCACCATCGTGGGCCTCGACCCCCACAAGGCCAATCAAACACTCGATTTGATGGCCGGTCGATTGACCCACGTCCGCGCATCCTCAGCCACCGCCCCGCTAGCAGATGACGCCGCCTTCATGCTCCGCCAAATCCTGCACAAGGACGGCTATGCCGACGCGCGGGTCACCTGGAAGATCGCCGCGCCGGATGCGGTGGTGCTGATCGTCGGAGCGGGCGACCGACGCTCACTCGGCACGGTCACCGTGACTGGTGTCGCCGCTGATGACGCGCGGAAATTTGCCCGCTTATTTGCCACGCCCGCCGAAAAAGACCGCGAACTGGGTGCTGCTGCTCCATTCCGCGAGCAGGACGTCGCCACCGGCACTTCATGGGTCCGCCAGGAACTCAACGCCCGCGGGTACTGGTCGGCGGAGGTCACCCTGACCGCCCGCACCACCGACCCATCAACTGGCTCCGTCGCCATCACCCTGCAGGTTGTGCCGGGCCCGCTCTATCGAATTGGCCAGCCCACCGTGACTCGCAGCGAGGACGCCACGGCGGCCCATGCCACCGCCGCCGCCCGCCCGTATCTCGGCCACGACGCGACCACCGCCAACCTCAACCCCATGCGCCTCGCCGTCGAAGTGGCCACCGTCAGCCGCGGCTACCCAGACGCCAAAATTCGAATGTCACGCTCACTCGTGGGCAGCCAATTCATCCCAAATTTCACGATCGACCTGGGCACACGCGTGCGCCTCCACCGCCTCAGCCTCGAAGGACTGGCCCGCACGAACCCGCAACGCATTACCCGCCGCCTGCAGGCCATGGAAGGCAATTGGTATGATGAGGCCGCCATGAACCGCCGCCTGCGCGAATTTCTCGCCACTGGAGCATTTTCCTCGGCGCGGGTGGAGACGCGATCGGCGGGCGATCACCTGATTGATGCCACCCTGCATTTCGATGAAAGCCGTGCGCGCTCGGTCAGCCTAGCTGCGGGCTTCGGAACGTATCAGGGGTTTCTCACCCGCGCGTCCTACACCGAGCGCAACCTCTTCGGCAATCTGCTAGGATTTAACTCAGGTATCGAAATCGGATCTCGCGGGCTG
>JAYSPI010000031.1:0-5468 GCA_043722215.1 Prosthecobacter sp. | reverse complement strand
GACGGCTCACGCCGTCCACCAATACTCGTCGTCTGATCTCGGTCCATTCATCCATCGCTGTCAACATCCTCCGGTTTAACCCAGAGGTGCTGCACTTTTAAACCGCCATGCCACCCGGCATTTGCCGCCGCACTTTTCAACCGGCATTTACAGTTCGCCCAACACAGATAAAATCGGTGCTACGGCGTGTGCCTCACTCCCATTCGATGCTCGCAGGCGGCTTGGTTGAAATATCGTAGAGCACGCGATTGATCCCGTGAACCTCGTTGAGGATGCGGTGACTGGTTTCGCGGAGTAGCTGATAGGGAAGTTCCACCCAGTCGGCTGTCATGGCATCCTCCGAAATCACAGCGCGCAGCGAGATCGCCCACTCGTAGGATCGTTCGTCGCCCTTGACTCCGACGGTTTTCACTGGGATGAGGCCGGCGTAGGCCTGCCATACGCGGTCATACCAATGGTGCTCTTTGAGTTTTCCAATGAAGATTGCGTCGCACTCGCGGATGATGCGCAGGCGGTCCTCGGTGATGATGCCGGGGCAGCGCACGGCGAGTCCCGGGCCGGGAAATGGATGGCGCTGCAGAATATCATGGGGGATTCCCAAGGAGGCACCCAGCGCGCGGACCTCGTCTTTGAATAACTCGGCCAACGGTTCGAGCACCTTCCCCTGGGCCTGCAATTCCAAAATACGATCGACCCGGTTATGATGGGTTTTGATTTTAGATGCTTTGGATTTGGCGTTAGACGCGCTCTCGATCACGTCCGGATAGAGTGTCCCTTGGGCGAGCATTTCGGCGTCGCCCACGGAATCCCAAAACACATCAATGAATAGGTTGCCGATGATGACGCGCTTTTTCTCTGGGTCATCAATGCCCTCCAATGCGGTGAGGAAACGCTCCGCACAATCGACGGTTTCGATGGGCACGCCCATCCGATGGAAGTTGCTGCGCACCTCATCGCCCTCGTCCTTACGCATCAAGCCGTGATCCACAAAAATCGCGCGCACATTGGCACCGGCCTCATGGAGCAGAACGGCCAGCACAGTGCTATCCACCCCGCCGGATACCCCACAGACAATTGGTTTATTGCCAACGGTTTGGCGGATATTCTCGATCATCTCGCGCTTGAAATCGTCGATGCGGAACGGCATCAGGTGTCGCGCGTGCAGTAGGAAATTGTGCAGGATGCGTAACCCCTCATGGCTGTGGGTGACTTCCGGGTGGAATTGGATGCCAAAAAACCGGTCGTCCCACTGCAACGACACTGGAGTGCCGTGTTGGTTCGAGGCGATCACCTTGGCGCCAACCGGCAGGACTTTCACCGTGTCGGAATGGCTCATCCAGACCTGCGATGAGGAGGAGACCCCCTCATACAAGCCACTGCATTCGGCGGGAAACAAGTTGGCCGGACCATACTCGCGCCGCTCGCTCGCCTCCACCGAGCCGCCAAACTTGATATTGAGCAACTGCATCCCATAACACACGCCGAGCACCGGCACGCCAAACCCTTTGAGCGCTTCAAAATCCAAGTCAGGAGCGTCGGCCTCGCTGGTGCTGCGCGGTCCGCCCGAGAGGATGATCGCAGCAGGTTTGCCGATGTCCGGAAAATCCTCGATCGCATAAAGCTTGGCAAAATAGCCCAGCTCACGCACTCGGCGGACAATCAATTGGGTGTACTGCGAGCCGAAGTCGATGACGGCGACGTGGTTGGAATCGTGCATTTGAAGTGTTTTAGTAAGCGTTGGATAGCAATAAAAATTCGTTAGACAGGGCGGGTTGCTGTCGCATCTCCGTGAGGTATTAGAGGAGACGCGGCCGTATTAACTAATCGGCTGATAGTTGGTGGGTTCCTCGGTGATGACGATGTCGTGGACGTGGCTTTCGCGCAAGCCTCCGGCAGTGATGCGGACGAAGCTGGCGCGTTCGCGGAGGTCAGCGAGGGTGGCGGCGCCGAGGTAGCCCATGCCGGATTTCAAGCCGCCCATCAATTGGAAGATCACATCGGAGAGCGAGCCTTTGTATGGGACTCGGCCCTCGACGCCTTCGGGCACTAATTTTCCTGAGCTATTCTGGCCGTAGCGGTCGCCGGCACCTTTTTGCATAGCGGCAATGGACCCCATGCCGCGGTAGGTTTTGAACCGTCGGCCTTGGAAGTGAACCGTCTGGCCTGGGCTTTCGCGGGTTCCGGCAAGTAGCGACCCCAACATCACTAGATCGGCCCCAGCGGCCAGTGCCTTGACAATGTCGCCAGAATAACGGATGCCGCCGTCGGCGATGACTTTCACGCCGTGCTCGCGGCAATGATCGGCCACATTGCGGATCGCGCTAAACTGCGGCATGCCCACGCCAGAAATCACCCGCGTCGTGCAAATCGACCCTGGACCGACGCCGACTTTCACGGCGCTGGCACCCGCGCGAACCAAATCGCGAGCGCCTTGCTCGGTGACCACATTGCCAGCGACCACCGGCACATCGGACAACGAGCGCAGGCGGCCGATCACGTCCATGACGTGATGAGTGTGACCGGTCGCTGCGTCAATGAACAATGCATCAGCCCCGGCATCGATGAGTGCCCGCCCGCGGTCGATGCAATCAGGGCCCACGCCGACCGCTGCGCCGCAGCGCAGGCGGCCATCATCGTCCTTGGCGGAGGTCAAAAACGTGATCCGTTTTTCGATATCCGAGCCAGTGATCAAGCCGGCCAGGCGGCCGTCCGGGTGGACGAGAGGAAGTTTTTCGATGCGATTTTGGTAAAGGATCCGGCGTGCTTGTTCGAGGCTGGTATGGGGCGGGGCGGTGATGAGTTTAGGCAGCGGGGTCATCACGTCGGCCACGGTGGCGTCCAATCGTTCCAGATATCGTATATCGCGCCCGGTGACCATGCCTTCGAGGTGGCCGTCCTGATCGACCACCGGAAACCCGGAAAAGCCGTTGCGGGCCATAATTTCGCGCACGTGGTCGATGGTGTCATCCTTGCGCACCGTGAGCGGCTTGAGAATCACGGCATTTTCCGAGCGTTTTACGCGCGACACCATGGTGACCTGGTCGTCAATCGGGCAGGCCCGGTGGATGACGCCCATGCCGCCCTCGCGCGCCAGCGCAATCGCCAAATCGTGCTCGGAAACCGTGTCCATCGCAGCCGAAATCACCGGCAAAAACAAGGGAATTCCCGCCGTGACGTGCGTCCTCAAATCCGCCTCACCCGGGAGTACCGCACTCATCGCCGGCACCAACAACACGTCGTCAAATGAAAGTCCTAGAGAAATCTCTGCCATGGGGGAATCAATAGAAAGCCCTCCCCCCGCGCAAGCCCGAATCCAAAAAATTCTGGGCGAGCCCCCCCTCGACAGCGGGCATTGGGCGAGGCGGCGCGGGCGCGCGGCATCCCGCGAGCAGTGAGACCAATCCCAGCGGCGGCAGACGATTGAAGAAAGAGGCGACGGCTCAGAGGCGTGACCAGAGTCCCAATGGATATGTGTGACCTCCAAGCGATGCTTTCGCCGAGAATCTTGCAGTCGATCTAATAGAAAATTGACTTTCGCTTGAACCGCTCCCCCAACATTCAGACGTGCAGCGCGAGGTCCCTGCGCGGTGGCATCGAAGGAGAAACTATGGCCCCGGCACACGGATCATGCGGCCATGCATGCGGCGTGCTTTCGTCCGCAAGCGCCGGTATCCCGGCAGATTTCAGCCCTGAAGAACCCCGGCATAGTGGGACTTCCGGAGGATCGGCTTGTCCGTGATGATCACGGTAGTACCTGGCTCGGTGACATCGTAAACCTTACGTGCAAACTCTGGGTGCAGCCGCAAGCGCGATGCAATCGTCGATGGGTTGACACTGCCGCCACGACTCGTCACGGTCATCCACCGGCGTTGCGAACGACCCGGAATCAAGCCACTTTGCCGACCCGTCGTGCCATCGAGTTGCGAAAAAACCTGATCGCCGAGTGCCCCGTATCCAAGGACCTCGACCGCCGCACGCCCGATGGGATTGCCATTGCGGTAAACGTAAACCGCTTTGTCGGCGGCGCTGATCAGAATCGTGACCGGCCCGCCCGTGCTGCGACGTGGGTTCCACTCGTATTGGTTGCTCGAAAGTGGGCGCAGCATTTGGGGGGTGAAATCTTTTGGCGCGAGCATCAGTCCGGGATTCGACGCGAGGTGCGGCACAGGTGTTTTGCCATCACCCACCACGACCGTGCCGCCATGCCCGGTGGCACTGAAAAGCAATTGCGAGAAGTCATAGGGCATGCGGATGCACCCATGGCTGGCGGGATAACCGGGTAAATTGCCCGAATGCATGGCAATACCGTCCCACGTCAGCCGTTGCATATTTGGCATTGGTGCGTTGTCGTAAGTCTTCGAGTAATGCTCCCTTTTCTTCTCGAGAATGGTGAAGACGCCGCCCGGCGTGGCGTGCCCCTGAGAACCCGTGCTCACCGACGACCGGCCTATCAGAATGCCGTTGCGATAGACGTGCAGAGTCTGCTTGGGCACACTCACCAACACCATGAGCGGACCTCTCGGCGAGAGCTGCGGCATCCACCAATATTCACCCGCCTTGAGCGGCCCGGTCGGCGTGCCAGTCGGCGTGCCTTTGGTGTGAAAGGATGGCTGTGCCATCCCACCCGTTGGAACCATGGGCGACTGCTGCACCCCGGTGCTTGCACAACCTAATGACAAAATGACGAGCACACCAGCCGTGGCAGCTCTCAAGACGAAGGGAATGATTTGTGGTTTGATATGCATGCTGAATCGTGGGTCCAGATGGATTTGAGCATCGCCACTTGAGAAAGCGAGCACGATACACGCAATGAGTGAAATCATCATGGAGCCGCCCACTCACGCCACTCCACCACAATCGCGTAACTGGCCTGGGTCAAGTGGCTCCAGTTATCTGCTTGCCTAGCGCCCATGCGGGCACTTGATTGGACACCATGAAGCGCCGTTAGGTCATGACTTTGCTAGCATCTGCGGGCTTGCCACGACCTCGGCATTGGCCGTTGCCGCCTGGGGGGCGCAGGCCGTGATCATGGGCACCTTGCCGTCGCTCTAACTTATTTGTTACCACCCATTCCCATGCCAATCCACCCGTTCAACCCGTTCAACCCGTTATTCGAAGATCACACTCAGTGGCAGGTATTTGCCTCCGGCCAAGCCGAAGGCAAGCTCTCGCAAATCAAAGCGGCGGACGGAACCCCCGGAGTGCGCTTGGATTACGATTTCCACGGCGGCGGCGGGTTCATCGCGATGAGGCGGGTCGTCGGGTTCATATTGCCCGACACGTTTGAAATCGGATTCCAACTGCGCGGCCAGGGGCCACCCAATCATTTTGAACTCAAAGTGACGTCCCCCGGCGGTACCAACGTCTGGCGGCACTTGCGCCAGGACTATCCACTCGCCCCGAAATGGGCGGAATACCGCCTTAACGAACGGACCCTGCCATTTGCCTGGGGCCCTGCTGGCGGCGGC
>JAYSPI010000030.1:0-9979 GCA_043722215.1 Prosthecobacter sp. | reverse complement strand
CCCCGAGACCACTCCCGGCGGGCGGGCGCTCAAGTTCTTTTCCTCGGTCCGCATCGATATCCGCCGGATTGGGGCGATCAAATCCACTGACGGTACGGTCACGGGCAACCGCACCAAGATCAAAGTCGTCAAAAACAAAGTCGCCGCGCCGTTCACCGAGGCCGAGTTCGACATCATGTACAACGAGGGGATTTCCTCCACCGGCTCGCTGCTCGACCTCGCTCTGGAAATGGAGATCGTCCAGAAGCGCGGCTCCTGGTTCTCCTACAATGGCACTCAACTCGCCCAAGGCCGCGACGCCGCCAAGGAACTTATCAAAGGTGACGCGGCGCTCTATGAGGATATCGAAACCAAAGTCAAGGAAGGCCTCGAAGCCAAAAAGAAAAAATAACCCCGTCAGGGGCACTTCAAGACTCGCGCCGCAGCCGGCGCGGCGGCCGGCGCTCGCTCCACGTCTGGCACACTGCGGCGGCCGACCCGGTCGTGGCACGGGGGCGAGCGATGCCGAATGGATTCCATCCATCATCCAGCAGCACCGCCGTCCTGGCGCGGCCGCCACACCGCGCAAATCCCCCCGGTGCTTTTCATGGTCGTCAGGGGGGGGCTCGAGGCGCCAACCGCGCGGCGTGCGGTTGGCGTGAGGTTCTCCGTAATTTGATTGCGGTGGCTGGACTTTGAGCGAAGCGAGCGTTATCAGTCGCGCGCCATGGCAGCCATTAACTCGAATTTCCTCAAACTCAAAGCGGGCTATTTATTTCCCGAAATCGCACGCCGGGTGCAAGCATACAGCGTGGCGCACCCGGAGTTGGCGGCGCGCATCATCCGTTGCGGCATCGGCGATGTGACCGAGCCACTACCGCCAGCGGTGGTCAAGGCGATGCATGCGGGGGTGGATGAAATGGCCAGTCGCGAGACATTCAAAGGTTACGGGCCGGAGCAAGGCTATGAGTTTCTGCGCCAGGCGATCGTGGACGAGCAATTCGCCGGGTTAGGGATTGCGGCGGATGAGGTCTTCATCTCCGACGGCTCCAAATGCGACACCGGCAACATTCTCGATCTATTTGGCCAGGGCAATACCATTGCCATCACGGATCCGGTCTATCCGGTGTATGTCGATACCAACGTGATGGCCGGAAACACCGGCGAGCCTGACAGCAATGGCACTTATGCCGGCTTGCTCTATCTACCGTGCAACGCGGCTAACAACTTTGTGGCGGCGGTGCCTGCGCAAAAGGCAGATCTTATCTATCTATGTTTTCCTAACAATCCAACCGGCGCGGTGGCGACCCGCGCGCAGCTTGAGGCGTGGGTGAAATACGCCAAGGCCAACGATGCGATCATTTTGTTTGATGCGGCCTACGAGGCGTTCATCCAAGATCCGGCAATTCCGCATTCGATCTTTGAAATCGATGGCGCACGGGATTGTGCAATTGAGTTCCGATCGTTCTCGAAAAATGGTGGATTCACCGGCACACGCTGCGCTTATGTGATTATTCCAAAATCGGTGAGAGGCAGCGCGGAGGACGGCAGTCGCGTGCCGCTCCACCAGCTTTGGAGCCGCCGCCACAGCACCAAGTTCAACGGTGCGAGCTATCCGGTGCAAAAAGCGGCGGCAGCGGTCTTCAGTGCTGAGGGCAAGGTTGAGGTGGCTTCGCTGATCGCCCACTACATGGGGAATGCCAAACTGCTGCGCGACGCCGCAGCCTCCGTCGGATTGAGCGTTTTTGGCGGTGAAAATGCCCCCTATGTTTGGGTTGCTTGCCCGGAGGGCCTTAGTTCGTGGGAGATGTTTGACAAGATGCTGGGAGAAGCGCAGGTCGTGATCACGCCTGGTTCGGGGTTTGGTTCGGCGGGCGAGGGATATTTTCGGATCTCGGCGTTCAATACGCGCGCCAATGTCGAGGAAGTTTGCCGCCGCATCAATGCTCTGATCGCCTAAGTGCCGAATCACCGGCAGGCCGCGCACGGCCAGAGTGCTTCAGTCGGCGAGGTTTTCGTTGAAGAAAATTTTGAGGAACTTCATCTTGCGGGCTGGGTCGTACCCGTGCTCTAGCACCTTATCCGGGGCGGCGATGACGGCGGGTTTCAGGCGAATCTCCACGCCGGTATCGAGCTTCATCAGAGCGCCGATTTTCTTCTTTGCCTTGGTGACGTCCTTTTTGGAGATTTCGAATGAGTCGTCGAAGCGATGCCCATGCTCTTCTTCGATTTTAGCGCGATGTTCGGCGAATTTGGCGGCAGCCTCGGGGGTTTTGAGGACTTCTTCCTCAAACTCCTGCAGACTGAATTGCTCCTTCGCCTCAAAATAATTCATCGCCTCGCGACCCGCATTGTGGTCGTCCCACGGCGGACTGTCCTCGCCGCGCGGGATCGTCTTTTTTTCCTGTTCAAGAAATGAAACCGCCATGCCTGCGAACTTGTTGGTGAGAAAGGGACTATCGGTGATGGGGACCACGCCGAGGAAATCCCGCACCCAGAACCGTGAATCCGAGCCGGAGCGGTCAAAAGTCAGGACGTAATATCCCTTTTGTGGGAGGTGATTGAGAATCAGGCAGCCTTTATCGATTTTCTCTGGGTTGATCCCCTGTTCGGTGTGCAGCTGGAGGTCGCCGTTGCGGGTAGAGATGCTCAGGAACGGCACCACGCTCTCAGACTTGAGTAGGCAGAGGCCGGTGGTCAACTTGCCATCCACCTCAATGTCCTTGATCAGAGAAATACACAGATCCCCAGATTTGATGTTCGGGTGGCTCGATTTTGCATAGAGCCGGTTCGCGATCTCCCGACCTTTTTCCAGCAGCACATCGTCGGCCGCAAAAATCGCCGCCGAGCATGCATTCATCTCGTGCTGGTCCAGCGAGGTATGGTGGCTGAACCGGTGGGCCGTCAGGTTTTTAAATGGCTTGAGAAACAACACCGTCAATGCCGCCTGATCGTCGTCGTGGATCTGAAAAACCTCCCGCGAGGTCTGCAGCGGCTCATTGCGCTGCGGGTGGCCGACTTTGGCGAGCACCAGACCGGTGGCCGTGGCGGAGGTAAAACGAATTTTGGCGGACATGGCGGCGGCAAGCTAGGCGCGTGCCGTCATTTGAAAATACCGAAATGAATAAATCCTGCGATCACCTAAAATCAAAGACCGACTGCGGGCCTTTTTTATGCGCCGTGCCCGCGTGTTCCACGCCTTCGCGCAGACCGCCGCATGCAAAGCGGATAAATCGGCTCAGAGTGACCTCCACCGCCAGTGCGCCAGGCGCGCCGCGGGTTGCATCTGGCTCGATGAGCAAGTGAATCAGTGCGCCCACCACCCAGTGCAGGCGCACCAACAATTCATCCGGAGCCAGTGATGGCAGGGATTTGCCGAGCGCGCGCGCAAAGCGCTCGGTCACGCTGCGTTTTTGATCGTTCATTGCCTGGGACAAGGATTCGCTTGGTAGCGCGAAGATCCTCCCCAGCAACTGGCAGCACAGGCGCTCGGATAGCTCGGCCTTGCGCACGAGTGTCGCCACCGGCCGCACCAACGCCTCCACGATCTCCTCGACCGGGGCCGCCTTGCCCGCTCCGCCCTTGCGCTCCAAATACTCCAACCGTGCCAGGCGTTCGTCATTGATCGGCACAAGGTGGCGCTCGACCACCCACCTGACCAATCCCTCGCGGGTCCCAAAGTGATAATTGATGGCCGCCACATTCGCGTTCGCCTGCTGAGTGACGTCGCGCACTGATATCGCCTCGAATCCCCTCTCAGCAAATAAAGACTCAGCCGCGTCTAACAGGCTCTGCTTGGCTTTGGATAAGGGCAATTTGATCTCACGCATCGAACGCCAATCACTCAAGCGGATTCTCAGCGCATGTCAAACGAACGATTGAATCGCAGGGCTTGCGGGCCGATCGAGCTGGGGTTATAGCTTCCGGGCCATCGCGGATGACGCGATGGCCCACTCAACTCATCTTGCGCTCATGCTCCTCAACTTTTTTAAAATGAACGGTGCCGGCAATGACTTCATTGTCATCGATAACCGCGATCTCTCGATGGCTCTCGACGCCGCCACCATCGAAGCACTGTGCGACCGACATCGTGGGATCGGCGCGGACGGGTTGCTGGCAGTCGAACCAGCCGAAATGGGTGCCGATTTCAAATTTCGTTACTACAATGCCGACGGAAGAGAGGCAGAGATGTGCGGAAATGGGGCGCGTTGTTTTGGTCGATTCACCGCCCACCTCCTCAAGGAAATCCCCGACCGGGTGACATTTGAGACGCAAGCGGGCACGCTCACCGCAGAAATGGTGGGCGACGATGTGCGGATCGCGATGTCAGAGCCCAAGGATTTGCAACTCAACACGGGAGTCATCATCCCGGGGGTGAGCGCAGCCCTGCATTTCATCAATACCGGCGTTCCCCACGTGGTGACCTTTGTCCCCGGCGGCGACGCGTTTGAAGAACTCGACGTCTTCACCCACGGCCAGGCAATCCGCGAGCACCAAAGATTCGCACCTGCGGGCACCAACGCCAATTTTGCTACCGTCCTCACGCCTGGCCACCTTGAAATCCGCACCTACGAGCGTGGCGTCGAAGATGAAACACTCGCCTGTGGCACCGGCATGGTCGCCTGCGCGCTGATCCATCACCTGCTCACTGGCGCCCCATCGCCGATTCAAGTGGATGTCGCCGGCGGTGATTCGTTGCGCGTTGGCTTCCAGATGACCGACAACCAAAAATTTAAAAATGTCACCCTGACGGGACCGGCAGACTTTGTGTTCGAGGGCGAAATCGATATCTAATCCCCCCCGCAATTGCCCGATATGCACTCAATGACAGGATTTGGCCGCGGCGTGGCCGCGACCGACGCGTGGCATGCCACCGTGGAAATCAGCACCGTCAACCGTAAGCAGGCGGAGATCGTGGTGCTCGCACCCCGGGAATTAGCGGAACTTGAAACCCGCATCCGCAAATCCGTGCTCGCAACCGTGGCGCGTGGTCGCGTCCAGGTCACCATCAACCTCGAACGCGCCGACGGTGCTGCCGCCGCCGCCATCAAGGTGGACGCCGTGCTGGCGCGCGCGTTGCACGCCGCATTCATCGAACTCGGTCACGCCGTCGGCCAGGCCTTGCTGCCCACCGCCACCGATTACCTCCGTCAACCCGGAATCCTCACTCTAAGCAGTGGCGATATCGACGCCAACACCGCCTGGCTCGCCATCGAACCCGCCCTCGCCAACGCCCTCACCAGCCTGGCTGCCATGCGCCGCACCGAAGGCGACCACCTCAAGGCGGACTTTCTTGTGCGCCTGGATGCCTTGGCTGCCTTTGCCAATCAGGTCGCCAGCGAAGCCCCGGCCCGCCCACTGCGCCAGCGCGAGTTGCTTGCCAAACGCTTGCGCGACGCCGGACTGGATCTCGATCCCACGGATGATCGAGTCGCCAAGGAAATCGCGTTGTTCGCCGACCGCTGCGACGTGAGCGAAGAACTCACGCGCTTGGACTCCCATTTGGTGAAGTTTCGCGACTACTTAGATGCCAGCGACGCGCCCGGGCGCGCCTTGGATTTCCTCTGCCAAGAGATGTTCCGAGAATTCAACACCATCGGCTCTAAAGCCAACGACTCCCGCATCGCTCACACCATCGTCGAAGCCAAATCCGAGTTGGAAAAAATCCGCGAACAAGTCCAAAATCTCGAATAGCAAAACCGACGCTCGATCCATGCGTCTCGTAAGGGTCCGAGAGGTCGTGCAGGAAGTGGAAGGACCGCATCTCGTCCCGCAGTTGCTGGGAAAGTGGCGGCGGGTCGACGGAATGGCCAAGCGACCCGCGATCAAAAGTGCCTGGGCGCGGTGCTGGCGGCAGTGAGATGGCGGCCATTGCGGCTGGCTTTAGGTTTGTCGTGGCTCGGCTCGGCAAGATTTCTTCGTTTGCCCTTGCCAGCAGCCGATCGCTGGCTAGTCTCGCCATCCGTTTTTCTTTCTCTTGTAGGTGGTTGGTGCCCCGGTGCCTGCGAGAATTCCATTGCGGGGCAATTTTAGAAGGAAAACGAACCAACAACACAACCCCAAACCAAAACATACCATGGCTTACGCATGCGCGGAACCCACCAATAAGGAACTCAACGACCTGATCGACTCGAAATTTCGCGAATTTCGCGAAGGATCGATCGTCAAGGGCACGATTCTTGAAATTCGCCCACAGGTTGTCCTCGTGGACATCGGCTACAAATCCGAGGGAGCCATTCCATCAAACGAGTTCGAGGATGAAGAAATCGAGATCGGCGACGAAATCGAAGTGCTCCTCGAGAAGCTAGAAAACGACGAGGGCATGGTCGTGCTTTCGAAGGAGAAGGCAGCCCACAAGCAAAACTGGGAAAAGATCGTCAAGGTTTTCCAAGATGGCGGCCTGGTCCGCGGCAAGGTCAAGGCTGTCGTCAAAGGCGGCCTCACCGTCAACGTCGGCGTGGAAGCATTCCTTCCCGGCTCACAAGTGGACATCATTCCACCGAAGGATCTCAACGAATACGTGGGCAACGTTTACGAATTCAAGATCGTCAAGGTCAACGACGAGCGTAAAAACATCGTGCTCTCGCGCCGCGAAGTCATCGAAGCCGAGCGCTCCGAACTGCGCCAGCAATTCCTGCAAACCGTCAAGATCGGCGACAAGGTCACCGGCGCGATCAAGAACATCACCGACTTCGGTGCATTCGTGGATCTCGAAGGCATGGACGGCCTGCTTCACATCACCGACATGTCGTGGGGTCGCATCAACCATCCTTCCGAGCTGCTCCACATCGGCCAGGCCGTCGATGTCGTCATCCTCGACGTGGATCGCGAAAAAGAACGCGTCTCGCTCGGCCTCAAACAAATGTCCGACAACCCATGGGAAGACATCGAGCGCAAGTACCCGATCGGCCAGCATGTCAAAGGTCGCGTCACCAAGCTCCTGCCCTACGGCGCATTTGTCGAAATCGAACGCGGCGTGGAAGGCCTCGTCCACGTTTCGGAACTGTCGTGGGTCAAGCGCATCACTCGCCCGAGCGACGTGCTCGAAATCGGCCAGGAAATCCACGCCGTGGTCCTGGGCATCAGCATCGAAGAGCAGAAAATCTCGCTCGGTGTGCGCCAACTCGATTCCAACCCATGGGACGAAATCGAACTGCGCTACCCGGTGGGTGCCACCATCACCGGCCCGGTGCGCAACCTCACCGCCTACGGTGCATTTGTGGAACTCGAAGAAGGCATCGACGGCATGATCCACGTCTCCGACATGTCGTGGACTCGCAAGATCAACCACCCATCGGAAGTCCTCAAAAAGGGCGACGAAGTGGAAGCCTGCGTCCTCGCCATCGATAAGGTCAACCAACGCGTCTCACTCGGGATCAAACAAACCGAAGGCGACCCGTGGAGCCTCATCGACGGCCGCTTCAAGGTGGGCGACCTCGTCAAAGGCACCGTGGCCAAGATTGCCTCGTTCGGCGCCTTCATCAGCCTCGACGGTGATATCGACGGCCTCATCCACATTTCGCAACTCAGCGAAGACCACGTGGAGAAGGTCAAAGACATCATCAAGGTGGGCGAAGAAATCGAAGCCCGCGTCATCAAGGTGGATAAAGTCGAGCGCCGCATCGGCCTCTCGATCAAGGCCGTCGGCTACTCGGAAGAGCAGCTCAAGAAGGAAAGCGCCAGCTTCGAAAGCCTCCGTCCGTCCAGCGAGATGGTCGGCCTCGAGCAAGCGTTCAACCTCGCCGCCGCCGCCTCCGAAGACTGGAGTCCAGGACAAGACTAATCCTAACGCGGCGGCCATCACCAGCCATCGCAACTAGCAACGTATCAACAAAAGCCGGACGGTTCACCCCGTCCGGCTTTTCGTTTGTGAAGCTAGCGCCAACTTCACGCCTTGACACCATGCTAGCTGACAGATCGGCGGGCCCTACGACGTCCCGAAAATGCTGCTGGAGAAGAAGCCCTGCAACCTCACGGATCCATAAAATGGCTATCAACGCCACATTCGGAGGGCGTCTGCATCCTACCAAACTCTCTTCCTCGTCCCATCCACCCACCGCTACGAACTCACGGCACCAATAATCATTGGTCTGTCAATCGCTTTGAGAGCGAATCCATGGCCCGTCTGCGGGAACTCTGGACACTGCCGGTGGCATAGTTTGCCACACCGATCTTGAACGATCAGAAATCAGCATGGCCGTGCGCCATACTACGGTTGTTTGGTGAGGGTGACGGTTCGCAGGTTGAGGAAGCCGACGCCCTTGCGGGAGACGGGCTTCAGGGTGAGTTCGGCCTGGCCTGCGGCAGCCACGTTGATCGATCCTGCACTCACCGTTTGGAAGGTTTGCCATGAACCGGTGGCCGGGAAGGAGAATGGCGATTCGTTCGACCCGAGGCATACCTTCATTTCGGAGCCGCCGCTTTCGCAGGATCCCTCGATGGTGACCTGATAGGTTCCGGCGGGTACTTGCATCTTCCATGACACGGAGTCCTTGGCGTCAATCCAGTGGCCGATGTGGTCGCCATCGGGTTTGACCGTGCCACCTGACAATTTCGCGTCGGAGGCATCGAGTTTGAGCACGCCCTGGGCATCCGGTTCATTGACGGATGCCTGGATCACGGGCGCATCCTTGACGGTCAGAACGACCACCGAGGCGATCGGGTCGAGCGGGGCGTCGGGCAGTTGGATGGTCCAGGCGCCGGGCTTACCGGTGAGGGTCAGGTTGCCGGACCGGCCGAGGAGGGTGGCGGCGGTAGGCTTGTTAGAGAGGCCCTTGACGATGAGTTTGCCGTCATTGGGGCGGCTGAAGACGTGCAGGTAGAGGAGGGTTTTGCCATTGGGCGAGCGGCGGGTGGTGGAGCGGCCGTTCCAGGAAACCCTGGGGAACAGAGAGGCGGTGGTGCCGTGGATCGACTCGCCGTTGGTTTTCATCCAGGCTCCCATGGCGGCGAGTCGTTCCAGCGAAGCCGATGGAATTTCGCCTGCACCGGTGGGTCCGACGTTGAGCAGGTAGTTGCCGCCCTTGCTGGCGATGTCGATGAGGTTTTGGATCAATGTGGCGGTGGATTTCCAGCCGGTGTCGCTGATTTTGAATCCCCAGGTGTCGTTCATGGTCATGCACGATTCCCAAGCAACGCCTTCGCCGAAGCCGGTGGCGGGGATTTCCTGTTCCGGGGTTCCGTAGTCGCCCTTGAACTTGGCATCGGTGGTGTGGCCGCTCATGCCAGCGCGGCCCTTGTCGACGCGGTTGTTGATGATGAGCGCCGGATCGAGATCTCGAAGGTAATTGTAAAGATCAACGCCGCGTTCATGAGTCCAGTCACCTTCCCATTCGCCGTCGAACCACAGGATACCGGGGTGGTAGGCGTTCACCAGTTCCTTGAGTTGGCCTTTGAGATAGGCGGTGAAGCGATCCATGTCGGGGTGCGGGTTGTTGGCATTGCCGCGCCACGGTGCCTTGGTCCCCCAGTCCGGGTTGTTCCAATCCATGATCGAATGATAGAGGCAGAACCGGATGCCGTGTTTCCGGCAGGCGTCGGCCAGCGGTTTGAGCAGATCCTTCTTGTAAGGAGTGGATGCGATATCCCAGTCGGTGAGTTTCGAGTCCCACAGGCAGAAACCATCGTGGTGCTTCGAGGTGATAACAATATATTTCATGCCGGCGTTCTTGGCGGCGAGCACCCAGGCATCGGGGTCGTATTTCACCGGGTTGAATTTCGGCAGCAGCTTCGCGCGGTAGTCGGCGGCGGGGATTTGGCCGCCATTCTGGAGCCACTCGCCGGCACCCCCAACGGGTTTGCCATCGAACTCGCCGGCCGCTTCGGAATAGACGCCCCAATGGATGAACATGCCAAAGCGCGCCTCATTAAACCACTGCATGCGCGCGGCGTACTGCGCCTGGGAGGCCGCGCAAATTTTTTTCTGTAAAAGTGGCTGATGAATTTTTCTGAAGGTGTTTGGTTTTGTTATTTCCGTTTAATTTCTATTAGCTGGGAGTGA
>JAYSPI010000029.1:0-4045 GCA_043722215.1 Prosthecobacter sp. | reverse complement strand
GTCAGGTTGGATCAGGGGCGGGCGGCGTCGTGGCTTACTGACCCAAGCCGTCGCGTTTCGGCTCGGCATCCTCGCATGAGTCATCCGGTCACTCCGGCTCCGTTTTTCATTCCCGTTTGCGTATCATGGCAATGGCGAACGTTGGTTGCTGGGACGATATGGGCCTACGCAATGCATAGTAGAAAAGGGTTTCATGGGCGGGAGGGCAGGTCGATGCAGTGGGTGTCCATGATGACGCGCCGCCAGAAGCCCAACGGGCGAGCCTCGCCGGTGATGAGGTCGAGGCCGCCGGAAATGGTCTGCCATTTGCGCAAGAGGGTTTGCCAGGTGGCGAGTGTCAGGGCGGCCTCTGCGCGGAGTTCGGAGGTGTTGCGATCAAGTCGAGGTGGTCGGTGCTGGCAAAATGGTTTTCGCGGTTTTTCTTGGCTTTATCTGCGTTGACGCGCACGACGCGCACGACGAGCTCGCCCGTGTCGCGCAACGTGGCGGTGAAATTGGCGACCTAGGACGCCTCGTTCTCGCCGCCGAGATATATCTGGTTTTTCGGGATTTCACGGCGGTGAGCAGTGGCGGATCATTGTTCGACGCGGAAGGCAACACCAGCGGCATTGTTCTCAACCGGGAGTGCGGTCTTGATGATTTCGCCGTTGCCGTCACTGATGAGCGCGACGTGTTGGCGCATGGCGTAGTCGAGTGCGACACAAAGGACCTTACGGGCCTCGCCTGCGCACTCGAAGGCGGCGCGGACGTGTGCGCTCTGGCTTCGATAGACAGGATGTGGCTAGACGGGATGTTTTCGTGGTAGCGTACGGATACCGTGTTAGGCACCTGCAAAATTTCCCCCTGCTTCGGACGACGTGGAAATGGTACCGGTCTCCGCAGTGGCATAAAATGGCTAGACGGCGACACACCTGCGAGGTGATGGCACGAATTTCCCAACCGCTAGCGATTTTTTTTGACAAGTGGCGCGTGCTTGGCGCGTATGGCGAATGCCATCGCTTGCCACCAGCAAGCTGCTTTCCCAACGCGTCCAATCTAACTAAAAACCGTCCCAATGACCTTGACAAGATCCATCCATCAAAGTCTGAACCTGCTCGCCGCCCTGATGGCCCTCCAACTGGGCGGAGTTGCCAGCGCCGCGCCCGCCGTGCCGCGCCCAGAACATCCCCGGCCGGATCTGTGCCGCGAAAATTGGCTCTCCCTCAACGGCGAGTGGCAGTTCGAGATCGACAAGCAGGCCGACGGCGAATCGCGTGGCCTGACTTACGGGAACAATCTCAACTCGAAAATTATTGTTCCGTTTTGCCCAGAGAGCAAGTTGTCGGGATTGGAGATTCCCACGACCCAGCATATTCAAAATGTTTGGTATCGACGGATGTTCAGCGTGCCCGCAGCGATGAAAGACAAGCGAGTCCGAATGCATTTTGGTGGAGTCGATTACCAGGCGTGGATTTATATCAACGGCCAGTATGCCGGCATGCATGTCGGCGAGAATGTGGAATTTGATTTTGATATCACCCCGCTGCTCAAGGAGGGGTCTAACGAGGTAGTCGTTAAAGTCCTGGACGATCTCTGGACAGGTCTCCAGCCCTGTGGCAAGCAGTGCTCGGCTGATAAGAGCTGGGGGTGTTTCTACACCCGCACGACGGGCATCTGGCAGCCGGTGTGGCTTGAAGCCGTGGGTTCGTCGTTTGTCGAAGCGATTTCTGTGGTGCCTGATCCCGACAACTCGCGGGTGATGATCGACGCGAAAATCAACGGATCAGACAAGGATCTTACCCTTAAAGTGGAGGCCTACGCGGCAGGTAAACTGGTGGGTTCGGAGCTGGCCAAAGGCCCATGGCAGAGCCGCTTGGTGCTCAACCTCAAGGAGAAAAAACTGTGGGAACCCGGCGCGCCGTTCCTCTATGACCTGCGCCTCACACTCTACAGCGGCAAGGAGAAGATCGACGAAATGACGAGTTATTTTGGTCTGCGCAACATTGTAATCGATGGGCGCAAGATCCTCATCAACGGCAAGCCGGTGTTTCAACGCTTGATCCTTGACCAGGGGTTCTATCCAGAGGGCCTGTGGACCGCGCCCTCCGATGCGGCCCTCAAACACGACATCGAAATGTCCATGGCTTGTGGCTACAATGGCGCTCGCCTCCATCAGAAGGTCTTCGAACCGCGGTTCCTCTATTGGGCCGATAAACTCGGTTACATGGTCTGGGGTGAGTATCCTGGCGCTCTCAGCTATCACCGGCCGGAATCATTTTCGCCGGTTGTCAATGAATGGACCGAGATCCTTCTGCGTGACCGGAACCATCCTTCTATCATCGGCTGGTGCCCATTCAATGAAAATGGCGGCACGAGTGAAGAGCTTCAAAAGATGATCTGGAATATCACCAAGGCCATCGACCCGACTCGACCGGCGCTCGAAACCAGCGGCTGGACGCACATGCTGCCGCACCCGGAAGTCAGGGATGCCCATGACTATACCGGCGATCCGGTTCGCCTGCGCCAGAAATGGCAGGACTATTTCACCGCCCCGGCCGGAGAACCGTTTCCACCTAACCGTTATTGCGAGGCCACCGGCGTCAAGGGCGACCGCGGGGTGCCATTCATGGTCAGTGAAATCGGCGGCATCGGCTGGGCCACCGAGGGTGGTTGGAGTTATGGCAATGGTCCTAAAACACTCGACGAATTTTATACCCGCTATCAGGGAACAATCGATGCCTTGCTAGATAATCCAAACTTGTTTGGTTTTTGTTATACCCAGTTGACCGACATCGAACAGGAACGCAACGGCTTATTTTTCTACGATCGAAAACCGAAGTTCGACGTGAAGAAACTCCATGACATCACCGCCCGTTCGGCTGCTTACGAGCGCGGTGAAGCGGTGGTTGGTCCGCCAGCTCCGACTAAAACCATTGACGCCAAGTGGAAGGTGCTCATCGGCGCACTGATGGACGGGCCGAAGTCCACGCCCTACCACTACACCACCGATAAGCCTGCGGACGAGTGGATCAGCGCCGGCTTTGATGATAAATCATGGAAGAGCGGCTTAGCACCGTTTGGGTATTGGGGAAAAGAAATACGCACGAAATGGGACACCCCCGAAATCTATCTCCGTAAGACCTTTGAATATGACGGTGCCACCTTGAAAAAGGCCGCCGTGGTCATCAGTCACAACGACAGAACCGAGGTCTATCTCAACGGCCAAAAGATCCTCAGCGTGACCGGGCCCAAGGCCTACCACCTGTGCGTTATAACCGACGAGATCCGCGCCGCGCTCAAGAAAGGCACCAACACCCTCGCCGTCCACTCCCACGAGAGTGGCAAGGGCCAGAGGGTCGACCTCGCTATCCTGGTGGAATGATTTACCGGGCTGTGGGACGCCTGATGTGTGGGCGGCAGCGTGAGCAACAGATGGAACGCGCGGTTTGAAAACCGGACACATAGTCACAGTTAGATCGGGCGTTTTTCCGGGGTTGGCAGATGAATTTTCGATGCGGTCTTTCATGCGGTCGCTGGGGCCATCGACCCGAGTGGCGGGGCAAAGTATCTTTAAGCCGTGATCCGATCTGAGGAGTCTTAGCATCCTCCGTCAGGTCGGATCGGGGGAGACTGGTGCCTTGGCTTACTGACCCAAGTCGTCGCGTTTCGGCGCGGCATCCTCGCATGAGCCACCCGGTCTCCCCGTCTCCGTTTTTCATACCCGTTTGCGTTTCATAGAATGAGCATCCTCCGCAGAATCTTTGGGTGAAACGCGGTTCTAACGGCAAGCCCAGATGCTCCGGTTGTGGGAAACCACGTCCCGGTTAGGATCGCATGCCCCAGCCCAGAACCATCGAATTTATTCCCATCTGGAAGATCCCCGTGACTCTTTCCTACACCATGCGCCAGGTCGAATGCCTGCCAACCAAGGCAAAGCCGCCACGGCGACCGGCGACAGCAACCACAATGTAAGCGTCCTAAAATTGACCCCCTATCCAGGGCGATGCCATCTGCTAGTCTCAGGCCATGTCGTTTGCAAAATCACCCCTGAGACGGGGACGTAATG
>JAYSPI010000028.1:0-10169 GCA_043722215.1 Prosthecobacter sp. | reverse complement strand
CCAAGGCGACTCGCGCCTTGAATTCCGCACTGTGTGTTCTTCTCGTTCGTTTCATTGGTTTCGGTGTCTTTCTAGACTCCCGAAACCTCCCGCGCCATCGCTAGGACACTGGCTCCGTTTCGCGGGACCACTTCTCCACTACGGCGGAGTCATGGCAGTCACCACGGTCTTCGACGTGAGTCCTGGGGCCGAGACACGCAGGTGGATCTCGCCCGGGGTCCGGGACGCGCGGATCACGGCTAGGCACAATCCGTGGAAGGCTGTGTGCTGAGTGGCTTGGAACGGTTCATGACTGGTTGGGTCGCCGTTGTCCACCCCCACGATGGCGCCCGGCCCATCAAGATCGAAGTGAATCAAGGGCGCGGCATTTGGACACAGATTGCCGTCCTTATCCTCCACTCGAACTTCGACATACGATAGATCTTGGCCATCCGCCGTAATCTGGCGGCGATCCGGCCGGACGATGAGTTTGGCCGGCGGACCGGCGGTGCGCACCTCATCGATGATCGTTTTCCCGTCCTGGCTGCGGGCCACCGCTCGCAGCACACCGGGCGCGTAGGCGACCTTCCATTCGAGATGCAAGCTGTTGCCGTCCTTAAAATCCCGAGTGCCTAACGATTTGCCATTGAGAAACAACTCGACAGACGCGGCGTTGGTGAAGCACCACACCGGGATCTCCAGCCCTTCAAAACCCGCCCAGTTCCAGTGAGGCAGCAGGTGCACAACCGGCAGGTCACTCCACTGGCTCTGATAGAGATAATATCGATCCTTTGGAAACCCTGCTAGATCAATAATCCCGAAGTAGGAACTGCGCGACGGCCAATCGTATGGCGTCGGCTCGCCTAGATAGTCAAACCCAGTCCAAACAAATTCCCCCGCAACCCAGGGCGCGTTGCGAACTGCCAGCAGGCTGTTTTCAGCGGGCAACCCCCAGGATGGCCGGTCCAGATCGTATGACACACATTGGTAGTTCGGCCGCATCTCGATGCCCACCTTGCCGCCCTCCTTGCGCTCTAACCCGTATTCACCGCGCGTGCTCAGTGACGACGACGTTTCGCTGGCGACGAGCACCTTCCCCCGTTGCTGCTGGTATTCGGCGGCGAAATAATTCATACCTACCACATCCAGCGCTTGGGCAAACCCGTTGTTGAGCGCCTCGTCCATCTGGTTCACGCCGGAAGTCACCCGGCGCGTTGGGTCCTCACGGTGGCAGATCTCAACTAAGCGTTTAGCCATGGCCCCGCCCTGCGGTGCCGCCTGCTCCTTGATCTCATTGCCGATGCTCCACAGGATGATACTTGGATGGTTGCGGTCGCGACGGATCATGGCCACCAGATCGCGCTCGCTCCAGTCGGTGAAGAACCGCGTGTAGCCATACGTCATCCCGATCTTGGGCATCATCCACTCGTCAAAAATCTCATCCATCACAAGCAGACCCATCCGGTCGCATAAGTCTAACAATTCAGGAGACGGAGGATTGTGGCTGGTGCGCACCGCGTTGCAGCCCATGGCTTTGAGGATCTCGAGTTGGCGCTGGATACCGCGGCGATGCACCGCCGCGCCTAGGCAGCCGAGATCATGGTGGAGGCAGACCCCCTTGATTGGCACCCGCTGGCCGTTGAGCAAAAACCCCTTGTCGGCAGTGAATTCAACCGTGCGAATCCCCAGCGGGGTGGCGTAACGATCGACCAGGCGCCCGCCGATGCGCACCTCCGAAACGACTTGATAGAGAACCGGGGTGCGGGTGGACCAGCGTTGCGGGTGCGCGATCGTGAGAGTTTGGACAAAGTCGTGGCCCGCATCGGCGGCCAGCAATTGAGCCTCAGTTGCTTGCTCGGCCACCTTCTTTCCGGCGGGATCAAGGATCACAGTCGTCAGGGAGGCGCGGGCGTCAACCGAGCCCGCATTGCGCACCTCGGTGTGCAGGCACACCTGGGCGGCCGCGTCCTGGACTTGCGGTGTGGTCACATAGGTCCCCCAGGGGGCAACATGCACCACATCGGAGAGGCTGAGCCAGACGTGGCGATAGATTCCAGCCCCTGAATACCAGCGCGAGCACGGTTGCTGGACGTTGACGCGCACCGCCAGCACGTTAGACTTGGGCTTCAGGTGCTTCGTTAGATCATACTCGAAACTGGTATAACCATAGGGTTGTTTCCCAGCCGAAACCCCATTGATCCAAACCTCGCTGTCCATATACACCCCGTCAAAGCGTACCGCCACCCGCTTGCCTTCGCTGCCCGCTGGCAGCGTGAACGTCTTGCGATACCACGCAATCCCACCATTGAGAGCACCCGCACCAGTGCCACCCGGGCTCTTGCTGTCGAACGGGCCGTCCAATGTCGTCGGATCGGGGCCGGGTGGGCCCTCGATGCTGAAATCATGGGGCACATCTAGGGTCCGCCACCCGGCGTCGGCCAAGTCAGGCATTCCGCCCGCGTCAACCTCACCCAGATGGAAGCGCCACGCTTGGTCGAAGCTGAGCATCTGGCGACCGCGGGTGGCCGGCGATTCCGCCCAGCACCACGGTGCCCCACCGAGCGCTAGCAGGCAGATGATAGACCACAAGATATGGCTCAAAACATGGGAATGATGTATCGGCGGTTTCATTTTGTTAGAGCATAAAGGTCAAAGAGTCAGAGGAAGGGCGCCATATAGCCCAGCTTGACAACAAACTGACGATAAGCCACAAATGCCGCCGCCACTGCGCGGCAAGTCGTATTGTTATGGCCAACATCAGGCAAGCCGGAAAGAACTAGATCGAAATTGTGCAGGCCATCGGATGCAGCCAGGCGGCGATCAGCCAAGAACTATCGCGCTCCCCTGCGATAGATATTGAGTCACCGTTTAATCCGCCATCAGTAAGCATCTACTTGTCGGTTGCTGGGATGATCGGCAGCGGTTGCTTGGCTAGGCCGACCTGGAACCGGTGCCCCCCGTCACGAGTGCCCTGGAAATAGAACCAGTATTCATTCCCATGGTGGATGATATCGCCATGGCTCAGGGTGCCCATGGCGAATTCCGGCGTGTTGATTTTAATTCTACCGTGATCGACAAATGGTTTGGTGAGATCCTGGGTGGTATAGGACTTGTAGTATTCACCATTGTTAGAGAACCCGACACAACCGATCAGGGTGTAGGTCGGTCCATCCTTGATCACCACACTACCCTCACCGACGGCTCCGGTGGCCACCGGAGTAGCCGACCAATCTATCAGGTTAGTCGAAGTGACGTAAAAGATAGAGTCGCCCCCAGACGTGTAGAACAAATAGTAGGTGCCATTCTCAAAAAAAATAAAGGGATCATTGCACTTGCCTTGTTTGAGTACCGGGTTACCAGGATGCTTGGTCCAGTGGCGCAGATCGGTGGACGTTGCATAACCGATGGCCACCGGCGATTTAGCGCACTTACCGGCGTAATACATATAATAAACGCCGTCCTTCAAAATCGGTTTTGCCGGCGCCTGCGGCCGTTCCTCATCCCACTCGCCCGGGTTCCCCTTGGGAATCGACACTCCCTGATAGGTCCACTTGAGTCCGTCTGGCGAGGTCGCGTAGTCAATCCGTGAATCCCCCTTGCCGCCGCAACCGCCGTCCTGCCAGGGGTTGGCGCTGGTGTAATACATGTACCACGTGTTCCCCACATGAACCACCGACGGGTCCTTGGCCCAGTCGTCCTCTGGGTCGCAGTAGATCGGGACCGCCGCCGCTTGCCACGCGCAATCCGCCACCTGGGTTGGTAGCCCGGCGGCCCGTGCAAGAGGCAAGCCACAGGTGATGGTGAGAAGAACTAACCAGACGCGGGTGGAAATACGTGGTATTTTCATGGTATTGTTATTGAATGATTTTTGCAGTGCCCGCGCCTGCCTCGCCCAGCACGAGGGTGTCGCCGACTTGGGTTTTGATGACCACCCGCCCGCCGTGGAGGGTTTCAAGCTTGCGACCGGAGCGATAGACGGCCACCGCCTTACCGGGCCATGGATTGACCAATGAGCAGTCGCGGCCTTGTTCGCTGGTGATTTTGACGTATTGGACCACGCTGCCCTTGAGCACGCTGGAAACGAGAAATGCGCCTTCCGCGCGCAGATTGAAGAAGCGCGCATCCTTGGCCAGCGGCCACACCGGAAACACCCGCAGCACCTGCCGGTGACTCATGCACAGCATCTCGTTGAGCGTCCCTGGCACCGTGCTGCTTTGTTCGATCGTCTCGGGCATGCCATTGGGAAAATTGCGAGTGGTCGTCACCAAGGTGGCCAGCTTTTCTAGGATGACAGACGGATCATAGCCCACCCGCACTGCGGCCGGATAGAAGCTATTTTCGCCATTATCCTTCGACCAGCGGCCCATCTCGGTGATCATGTTGCGGGAAATGTCCAGCAATTTCGGATCGCTGTCCAAGCCGATCGCCCCGGCCGGATAGATGTGCTGGATGCCGCACGAGTTGTTAGGGTACCAATCGAGACCCTTTTCAGTGTAGCGGAAAACCGTCTTACCATTGCGCTGCTGGGTTGGAAAATCGCTCAGGTGCTGGAGGATATCCTGCCATTTATGGTGGCGATGGCCATCCACCCCCAGTTCCTTGCTCATGTCGATAGCGGTTTCGATGGCATTGCGGACCAACCCCAGGGACATGAGCGGATTGAAATCCTGCACCCCATCCATGGTTTTGACGTCCGGGCTCTCATGGATGGCATCATTGTAGATCACATAGCGGCCGTCCTCTAACTTGAGATAATCCTCCCAAAAGTTGGCCACTTCCAGCACAAATGGGTAGACGGTCCTCGCGTAATGCTTGTCATACGTGTGATACCAATGCATCGACATCGGCACCACCGAATAGGCGGCATTGCACTTCTGTCCCAAGAAGCAGCCACCCGCTTGGTAAACCTTGTTCGTGAGATCGCCCTTACGGCAGGTATCAATCCCCTTCGCGCCAATCCCCACGCAGTAATACACGCCGCGCACGTTGAGCAGGTTTTTCGCATACCAGCGACCGCGCTCCATGAACTCAAGAATCGGCGCGTGGTAGGTGCGGGCTTGCTCAAGATGATTGGATTTGTAGAGCCCGTAATACTGGGACTGAAAATCCATATTCAGGTGGTAGTCGCCCGCCCATCGGGGGTCGTCACTCGTCACCCACAATCCATAGAGCCCGGTGGGAAATTCGAGATCGCGTAACGCGCTGCCCAGCGCATAATTGGCCGCATAATAGTTTTTTTCCAGCACTGGGTCGTTGATTTCGATCAATGACTGCGCCCAGAACCCGCGCCACCACTGGCGGTGCTTGGCCACCAACTCGCTGACTTTGGCCGCGCTCAAATCACGGGCCATGGCCAGCGCGGCAACCTGCGGCTCCTTGGCATCATAGGAACTTTGCATCGCCACCGCCACCGTGACCGGCCGCCCCGCATGCAAGGTGAACATCGGCCCCGGTTGGGATTTGGCCTGGAGGTCGATGTGCTTGGGCGGCGGAATGGACATCGCGGGCTCAACCATCGGCTCCAAAGACGGCATCGTAAGATTGGTGCCCATGACCGTCAGTGCACAAGCGGCCGAGGTCGGAATTTTAACGTCCTTGGCGAAGGTCTTGGTCGCCCATAACAAGCCGTCCTGCCGACCGAGATCTTCCATCGAGCCGCGGCCTGGGGCAGCGGTGAAGCGGGTTTCCACCGCGACCGGCTTGCCCTCGACGGCCAACTCGATGAGCAGGTAGTCGGCGGTCGCCGCGACCAGGGAGCGCATCGTCACGGTGCAGTCGCCCTTGGTGAATTGGGCGACTGCGCATGCCGGAAATATCTGTTGTTCGAGGTGATAGGTTGCCCCGGCGAGAGCCGGCATTTGGATTGCCAGATCGCCGAACAAGCGCGGACCGCCCTCACGGTGGCCATCCTTGAGACGCCAGAAATTGTTCTTGCTGAGCCAAAACCTCTGGGCTTCCGGCGCGCCGCTGATGACCGCGCCCAGGCTACCATTGCCTAACAACGGGCCGTCCACCGAATCCCGCGACGGCACTTTGCGCGGCGGCGCGTCCATCACCAGCTTGTATTGCGCAACGATCCGCTCGGCCTCGGCGGGTAGGGTGGGTGCCGGTGCAGCCCACGCTTGGGCTATCGCCAGCACGCATGCCGCCCCACTTGCGGCATGAGTGCTGATTCCTTGTTGAAGCATATTATGTTCTACGCTCCCTCAGGCGCTTGGTTATCACTCATCCTCCTTGAACGGCTCGCCACGGTCAACGACCCGCCTCTTTGCGCCAGCCAGCGTGCCAGACGAGCCGCACCGGCCCTAACAACCCAGATGGAGGCAGGTCGGTTTCATTCATTTCCTGGCGCGCAGAACTGCCCTCCGGGTAGATGTCCGCATTGGCCGTGCCGAGACGCGCCTGTAGTTCCACCGGCACCTCGGTCGCCTGCTTGAGACCACTCACATAATTGATCAGCGCGTTACTCACCCGCACCACTAGGTGGTTAGAGCCAACGCGCAGCGCCTGGCTCACCTCAAGGCGGTACGGGACCATCCATGCGACCCCCACCGGTTGGCCGTTGAGTTCGACCTCGGCGAGGTTGCCGACCCGCCCGAGATCCAGCCAAACTGGCACGCCTGCGGCCAGCGACGCGGCAGGCACGTCAAAATCCAATTGGTACTGCCCTTTGCCGGAAAAGTGCCGCATTTGTGGCGAGTCGGTCCATGACGCGAGCGTATCGCACGAGGTTTCGAGTGTCTCGAACCCATGACCTTCAAGTTTCATCGCCCACTGGCCAATCAGTCCCTGTGGGGCCGGCACGAGGCGGGGCGGCACCGGGCGCGGCGGGGGAGCCCCGCCCGGCGTGAAGACAAAAAACGCCGACTCCCACGGTTCGAACGCCACCGCAACGGTGGTGCCGTTGGCTGTCGGGTGGAATTCGTGAACTGCCGAGGATTCGCCGGTTCGCGCGTCCCAGCGCTGTGGGGTTTTACCGACGACGCGGAACGTGACCTCGGTGGCGACACGCTGGGGTTGTAGGTTGCTCACAAAATACACATCCACGCCCTCGACCTGCTTGTGGATGAACGTCAGTCCGTCACTCTGGGCTCCCCCCGCGAGCGCGAAGTCCGGCGGCGTGAGGTGGGCCAGGATGCCTAGCAGCTGACGTTGTGGTGGATTGAGTGGCGGGGTTGGAGCCGCTGCTTGCCGACCCGGATTGAATGGTTGGCGCGCAATCTTGTAATCTGGCAGAAACACGCCACCGGTCGGATGGGCCGTATCCTCACGGAACAGGCGCGCGGTGATCTCTCGCAACTCACGGTCGTTTTCCTGATAGTTTCGCAGTCCCGCCGCCGCCGTCGGAATTTCCTCCAGCGCCAGCACGGTGCCGCCCGCCTGAGCGAAGTCGCGGATCGCGCGCATCGTGTCAATCGGCACGACCGTCGCGCGCGGCAGCACTAACATCCGATAGGTCTGGCCGTTGATTTCTAGCTGGCCATTGCGGTAGTGGGCGCGGTGTTGGAGCAAGTCGTCGTTGACGATATCGAAGTCATAGCCATTGGCCACCAGCGTTTTGGCGAGATCGCCGTAGGGCATGACTCGGCGCATACTTCCCCAGACCGCGCGCTCGCTCCAGGCCGTGGCTTGGGGCGAGTAGATGAGCACGTCGGCAGCCAAGCGGCCTGGGCGCAGCATGGCACAGCAACGCGCCACATATTCTGCCAGATAATGATAGTGGGGCCACCAGGTGTTCCAAGGGTCGATGCGGTTGGCCCAAGGGAAATCACGGCTGGGCGCAACATGCGCCTCCGGAGAACCAAAATATCCATGATTGTAAATCTGGGTGATCCCATCGCGCAGAAACGAGTCGGTCGCCATCTTGAGATCCTGCAAATTCGTCCGATACCGGAGCGGATGGATGAAAGTATAGGCCTCCGCCGAGACGATCTCGCGCCCGTAAAACCTCGCTCCCGAGGCGGTCGCTTTGCGAGGGTCGGCAATCGGCTCAAAGCGGGCGGTCGTCACCTCGGTCTCAGGCCGCGCAGTCGCACCGGCACCTTGGACCAATTCCTCACTGAACCGATAGTGTGGCTGGATGCGAGCCTGAACGTGGTGAGCGTCGCACCATTCGTTGAACGGCTTGAAAAACGCCGTCAGCGCGAGCTCGCTCAGGTAATCACCTAGGTCATAGCGGACCCGCGGCGTGAGCGGGCCGATGTCATACCACAGCGCCGGCAGGTACTTCGTTAGATCGTAGCCGGTGTGTTTCGTAAAACCCTCCAGGGTGTCGGTGCTCCACAGCAAGGCATTGGCCAGCGGCCAGAACTCAAAGCTATCGCAGAAAAACGAATCGACGGTTTGGCCGAAGTCTGAGCCGACGGATTTCTCAAGCTCGCCGCCAAGGTGCTGACAGTACCGTTGCACCGCGCCACGGTTCAGGTGATCAATGACCATTGGCGTCGGCTGAAAACTCTGTGCGGAACATGCCTGTTCTGTGAATTCTAACCAAAAAGCCATCACTTGCCACTGACCAGGCGGCACCTCCCAGTCGAGAGTAGCCGCCGACGGATGCTCAGCATCGCTTAGGACGACTAACGATTCGGGGTCGAGTTGTTGATTGCCGGTGACGCGGCCAGCGACCACCGCGACCACCGTGCCCGGGTCGCGCGGACCCTGCGCCTTTTCGCTGCGGATGCCGTGAAGGTCCGGCCGTGGCACAGGCCCGCTCCAGTGAGTACCGCCGGGCACCTCTTGGGTGGCCAGGCACAGCACCTTGCTCTGGTCCTGTTTGGCGACCCAGTCACCGCCGAACCCCCAACCCGGGCTAAAGGTGATCGCCACCTCCATATTGAGGCGCTTGGCCTCGGTCACCGCGTGCTTCACCAAGCTGAGGAACTCCGGCGTAAGATACTCGACGTTGCCCTTCTCATAGATTTTCCACGGGCTCATGATCTCCACCCCCCCCATCCCCTGCCCGGCCATCTGCTCGAGCTGCCAGGTGATGTCCGCCTTGCTCAACGCATTGCCCGGCCACCACCACCGTGTGTGCGGTTTGTAGGTGCGCGCCGGGTGAGCCCACCCCGCCTTGAGCGCAACCAGCGCGGCATCCGGTCCCGACTGCGCTACCAATCCGCCCATTGAGACGTCTAGTTGGCAGAGCACCAGCGCCATGGTAGCCACCCCCAAGGATTTCACACCTAGCAAGGTCATCGTGTAGGGAATCGAAATCACCGACTCGGCGGCGGCGAATTGTAATGTCTGGGCGGCATGGCGGGGCCAGTCGTAGTGGCGGGCAGGCAGATCGTCAATCGGTGATCCGCCAATCGATTAGGTGCTGGGGTTGCCCCCACCACCTCTCACACCACCGGGCGTGCGGTTCGGTATCACGGCGCTTCACTTTGAGGCGATCGCTACAAAATAGCGGACTGGTTCCTGCTAGTTCACCAGACCTTGCGGATCGAAGTATTTCCGGGGCAGTGCCCGGTTCGTGTGGCAGGTTCCGCTATTCCACCACGGTCCACGGCCATTGTAGGCACTGGTGGAGGAGGTTTCTTCCGCGTGACCGAGTCTCATAAGTTTCAAACGTGGTAGTGTACAAATTCGTCTGTAAAAGCCCACTACGCAGCAAAGGTCCGCCCGTTGTTCTCGCGGATTGCGTCCGCGACCCTCACGGTGGGGTGCCGCCATCCCAGGCGTCTTGTCTGCTTCTCCTTCGTTGTTCGCCATTCGGGTTCCTGCTGGCTTTCATGGTGTTCGGGCCTGCGAGCGGGGCGAACTCGCTCGACGATGCCCTCGGCTGACTCCTGGCGCCCCTTCCCTCGCGCCTCGCGACGCGGGTGGTCGTTTCGTTGAGAAGGCGGCAGGCCTCGCCGGGTCCTACAACACTCACCGGAAATCTTCCGTCCTCAAGTACCAAAATCCGACCCAATTTGAAACCCAGCTCCTCTCCCTTAAACAAACAACAAACGCTCCAAAAATCCGTTGCCTCTCACTGGAATGAGAGGGAGTCGTCCGGGGCGGGGTCCGGCGCCTATGTTAGACTGCCTCGGCGATCACCAGTACGGCGGCAAACGGCAGATCCGCCAGCAAGCCGAAGGCTGGGTGGCGGGTCAGCCGCGCGCGGGTGGCCGCAGGGCTGGCCATGCCGCAGAGAAACCTAGCGAGCTGGCGCGAACCGGTCAGAGCGGCGTGCTGTTGGGAGGCGG
>JAYSPI010000027.1:0-5504 GCA_043722215.1 Prosthecobacter sp. | reverse complement strand
CCATTTGAGAGCTTGACCCCCCTCCAGCTTTCTGTTCTCTCTCCGCCACAGAGGTGACTCACTTTTCGACCGCCACCTGCTGCACTTTTCGCCCGCGGTTTACAAGGAGTGACTCAGGTGCACACCGTGACGGTGACCGCATCGACGGCATCGCCGTTCAGTGCTTGGGCGGGCGATCCGGCGCAAGGTCTGACTGCCGGCATGAACGATGGTCCGCTTGATGACCCGGATCATGATGGGATCTCGAACCTGATGGAGTTTGTGCTGAGTGGAGCACCGATGGTTGGATCGCAAGCGATCCAACCGAAGCTCACCACAGTGGGCGGAAATTTGATCTATCAATACGACCGCAGTCACGCATCGCAAGCGTCGATCACTCAAGTCGTGCAATATGGAAGCGATCTGAGTGGGTGGACCGCGGTGACGATTCCGGCGACGAGTGGCGGCATCGTGACGATCACCCCCGGCAGCACGTCGGATCACGTGGCGGTCACCATCCCAGGCCAGGGGGCCAAAATGTTAGCGCGGCTCCGGGTTAACCAATCATTCATCAACCCGCGCGTCGCGTCGTGTGAGTGGCGCGCGGGCATTGAGTTCACATGTTAGGCAAGTAGTGGGCAGCGGTAAAAGCCCGAGTCTGTGAGCGAGATGAGCTCAGCGGGCGACCGGCCCGCGGCGCGTAGGGTTGCGATTGCCTGCGCATCGCTGCGCTTGGCGAGGCGTTGGCCGTGCTCATCAAGCACGAGCGGGTGGTGCAGATAGATCGGTTCCGGTAGTCCGAGGATCGCCTGGAGGATGCGGTGGACGTGGGTGGCGGTGAGAAGATCGTCGCCACGAGTGACGTGGCTGATGAGTTGGAATGCGTCGTCGACGACTACGGCGAGGTGATAGGCGCAGCCGATGTCTTTGCGGGCGAGTACTACGTCGCCTAGCAGCGATGGGTTCACCACGTGGATTCCGCTGCGGAGGTCGTGGAAGGTGAGGGGTCCCACGGTGGCCGCCGCAAGCCGTGAGTCGAGCCGCCACGCGTGGGGGATGGCCGCCGCCATTTTTGCTTGTTGCTTGCGGCGGGTGAGTCTGCGGCAGGTTCCCGGATAGACCGGGGCCGCCTCGCCGTGGGGCGCGGCGGCCATTGCGGTGGTTTCCTGGTGGATTTCACGGCGGGTGCAGAAGCACGGATAGATCATCCCGCGTGTACGCAGCTGGGCGAGCGCGGACTCGTAGGCTGTGGTGCGAGTGGTTTGGCGCAGTGGTGAGCCTAGCCAGTTGAGGCCGAGCCATGTGAGGTCGGTTTCGATTTCCTGATAGAACGATGCGCGTACGCGTGGGCGATCGATATCCTCGAAGCGGAGCAGGCAGTTGCCGTCGGGTACCTGGCGGGCCAGGGCGTGGGCGACGCGGGCGGCGAGGACGTGGCCGAGGTGGAGGTGGCCGGTAGGGCTGGGGGCGAAGCGCGTGCGGACGATCACGGAGGGGGTTGTGGCACGGGGGGTGACAGAGTGCAAGGCGAGGGATGGTAGATTCGGTGGAAAACGACGTGTGGATGTGTGTGGTGGTTCGCGGTGATTGACGTCGGGGCGTCGGTGGTTTCTAATGGTAACGGATTAATGAGATTCTGTGTTTATCAAATTCACCCCACACCCCACTGAATTATGAAAGACTATCGCGCTCCTGATATCCGCAACTTTGCGGTCACGGGTCACTCATCGACCGGTAAAACCTTGCTGTGCGAGGCGATGCTAGTGTGTGCCGGTAAACTTACCCGTGTCGGCACCATCGAGCAGGGCAATACGGTGTCGGATTTTCATCCCGACGAGAAGGAGCACCGCCAGTCGATCCACGCCACGGTGATGACAGCCGAGTGGTTAGGGCGTGAGCTGAACCTGATTGACTGCCCCGGTACGCCAGACTTCATCAGTGAACCGCTCTGTGCGCTGCGAGTGGTGGAGGCCGCGTTGGTCGTCATCAATGGCGTCAACGGGGTGGAAACTGGAGCCGACGAGGTGTGGGCCGCAGCAGGAGATTGCGGGTTGGTGAGGTTTCTAGCGGTGAATCTGCTGGACCGGGAGCGCGCGCGGTTTGATGAGGTTGTGGAGGAGGCCCGCGAGCACTATGGCCCGCGGGTATTTCCGATGACCTTGCCGGTGGATGCAGGGCCCGGCTTCAGTTCGGTGCTCGATGTGATGCGTTCCGAGGTGCTCACCTTTACCGGCGATGGCAGCGGGAAATTCCAGGCGGTCGCCGCCGAGGGTGTACTCAAAGAGCGGGTCACCGAACTGCACCGGCAGCTCATCGATATGGTGGCGGAGTCTGAGGATGAGTTGTTAGAAAAATTCTTTGAGGACGGCACGTTGACGGAGGTGGATTTGCGGGCGCACGTGCATGAGGCGGTGCAGAAGGGTTTGGTGATTCCGTTATATGCGGTGTCGGGTGCCAAAAATGTTGGAGTATCCCGGATGATGGACTTCATTGCGAAGTTCGGAGCGTCGCCGGTGGACCGTGCGAGCGTAGCCGCCAAATCCCCGACCGGTGAGGAGGTGGCATTAGATGACGGTCGGTGCGTGACCTACGTATTCAAGACGATGCACGAACCTCACGTCGGTAATCTATCGTTTTTGCGGGTGTACAGTGGAGACGTGGTTTCGGGGTCAGAGCTGGTCAACGTCAATCGCGGCGAATCCGAGCGCATCGGCCAACTCTATCGGGTGAACGGCTCGGTTCGCGAGCCGGTAGCGTCCTTGCACGCCGGTGACATCGGAGCGGTGGTCAAGCTGCGAGTGACGCGTGCGGGCGACACGTTGTGTGCGGTGGGGCATCAGGTGATTTTGGAGGGGGTGGCGTTTCCTGCGCCGAATACCCGAGGCGCGCTGGTTGCCAAGTCGCGCGCGGATTTGAACAAGCTCGGCGAGGGGTTATCGGTGCTGCGCGAGGAGGATCCGACATTTGAGTATCGCTTTGAGTCGGAGGTGGGTCAGACGATTGTGTCTGGTCAGGGCGAACTCCAGTTGCAGATCATGGCGGAGGAACTCAAACGTCGATTCAATGTGGAAGTCGAGTTGGTCGAGCCGCGGGTGTCCTATCGGGCGACGATATCCGGGCATGGTGAGTCGAAGCACCGCCACAAGAAGCAAACCGGCGGAGCGGGGCAGTTTGCGGAGGTCTGGATGCGGGTTGAGGGATTGTCTGCGGAAAGTGGGGTGGTTTTCACACAATCGTTGGTTGGCAGCAACGTGGATCGTGTTTTCGTCCCGTCGGTCGAAAAGGGCGTCCAGGCCGCATGCGCTGTCGGTCCCTACGGCGGCTTCCCAGTCACCGATGTAAAGGTGGATTTTTACGATGGCAAGCAACACCCGGTGGACTCCAAAGACATCGCCTTCCAAATCGCCGGTAAGGCCGCCTTCAACGAGGCATTCCTCATGGCTCATCCCAAATTATTGGAGCCGGTGCAGGAATTGCGGGTCAAGGTACCCACCGCGGCGGTGGGAGCGGTGCTCGCGGATCTTTCGGGCAGGCGCGGGCGGATCGTTGGGATGGAATCCGATGGGCACTTCGAGGTGGTGGTGGCCCAGGTTCCGCAGGCCGAGCTGTATCAATATTCCAGCCAGCTCCGTGCGATCACAGCGGGCCGCGGCCGCCACCAAGAACGCTTCGATCGCTACGAGGAGGTGCCCCGCGAGCGGGAATTCCAAATCATCGCCCAACACGGCCGCAAGACCGAGGACGAGTGAGGCTGTTGGGGTCTCACTCGCCGGTGATCATCGCTTGCAGGTCGTCCATGCTCCAGCCGGGCGCGTCGCCAGCTCCGGTCTCGTCGATCGCGGCGGCCAATTCGCGTTTTTTGGCTTGGAGGCGGACGACTTTTTCTTCGACCGTGCCGCGGGTGAGCAGGCGATAAACCGTGACAGGTCGGGTCTGGCCGATGCGGTGGGCGCGGTCGGTTGCCTGCATCTCTGCCGCAGGGTTCCACCACGGGTCAAAATGAATCACCGTGTCCGCTGCCGTCAAATTTAACCCGTAGCCGCCCGCCTTGAGGCTGATTAAAAAGACCGGCGGACCATCCGCTTGCTGAAACTTATTGACAAGTTGTTGACGGTTGCGCGACTGGCCATCGAGCCGCAAACTCGCCCATCCGCGTTCCGTGATGGCTTCCTCAATGGCTACCAATTGTTTCTGGAACTGGCTGAAGACCAACACCCGATGGTTGCCATTGATGGCTTCTTCTAGCAGTTCAAGCAGCCGTTGGAGCTTGCTGGAGCGGCGCGCTACCAGCAGCTGATTCAAGCGATCGTTTCCAAGCAGAGCGAGGTCGCAGCACGTTTGGCGGAGGCGGAGCAGGGCGGTGAGCATTTGCATGCGGGCGGCCCCCTTGTTGCCGGCATCGGCGAGGGAGTTGACCCGCTTGCGGCCCTCGATGAGGAGTTCTTTATAGACGGCGAGTTGGTCTGGGCTGAGGTCGCAGAATTCGTCGATGAAGAGTTTGGATGGCAACTCGGGGGCGACTTGTTCTTTGGTTCGACGCAACACAAATGGGGAAATTTTGAGGCGCAGGCGCTCCATCACCGCGGCCGCCGATTCGCCACTGACGAGCGGTTGTTCGTAGCGGGATTTAAAGTCGTCGCGTCCGCCAAGCCACCCGGGTTGGAGGAATCGGAAGATTGACCACAGGTCGCGCACGCCATTTTCGATAGGGGTTCCGCTTAGGGCGATTCGGTGGGATGCGCGGAGTTTGAAGACCGCCTTGGCGTGATCGGTGTCGGGGTTGCGCATCAGGCTGGCTTCGTCCACTACCACCGCCCGGTAATCGCGCTTTAGGTGCCAGGCCAAATCTCGGGCGAGCGTCCCGTAGCTGGTCAATATCACATCGCCGCTGCGGACTTTGTCGCGCGTCGAGTCGCGCCCGCTGCCATGGAGGATGCGCACGCCGCGCGCCGGCGCAAAACGCGCAAACTCCGCCTGCCAGTTGCCGAGCAACGAGGCGGTGGCCACCACCAGCACCACCCCGGAGTCGGGAGAATCGGTGGCCAGCGCGCTCTCGATGAAAGCAATCGCTTGCAGCGTCTTGCCTAGGCCCATGTCATCGGCCAACAGGGCACCGCCAAAGCGGGTCGCGCGATCGTCCAGCCAAGCTGCGCCGAGCGCTTGGTAGGGCCGCATCTCAGCGTGCAAGGTGGCGGGCGGAGTGAAATCAAACGTTTGTTCCAAGCCGCTGCTGGCGCCGGGGGCGGCTAATTTTTTTGAGATTTCGCGGACGATTTCTCCGGAGCGGGCGGAGGCGATGAAGTGGCCGTTTTCCTGGCGCAATTCGAGTTCGGAGAACAACGGGTCGATGAGATCGGAAACCTCGTCTGAAATCACTAGGTGTCGGCCACCTGCAATTTTCCCGGAGCCTTTACCTGCGCGCAGGAGGCGTCTGACCTCGGCGGTTGGTATCTCAGTGCCATCGGTCGTTTCAAACGATAGATCGAATCCCAGCCAATCGTGGCCGGACCCGAGGATCTTAATTT
>JAYSPI010000026.1:0-6929 GCA_043722215.1 Prosthecobacter sp. | reverse complement strand
ACCATCACCGCTATGAATCTGCCCATGACGACCCTAGGTAAGGACACTGCTGCCGCCCTGTCAGCTTGACAGATTGGGTAGCTAACGCTCAGATATTTGCTCTATTTTAAATCCGATGACTGATATGCCGAACCATCCATGCTGTTCCGAGTCCGCTTGCCGCCCCTCATCGCGCCGCGACTTCCTAAAATTCACCGGCCTCGGCACGGCTGCACTTCTATCACCGCGGGTGTTTGCGGGGCCGTTTGATGTCCATGCCAACGCTGGACTCGGACTGGACGCCAATCACCCGGTTCCGCTCGATAAAAAACTCAGCGCCGCCTGGCTGGCTTCGCTCACCGCGCGCGGACTCCCGAGCCGTTGGTCCGATTGGTCTGCCTTGCAGAACATCGGCATGCCGGTGGCAGGCATCGGCACCGGTACAGTCTATCTGGGGGGTGACGGGCGCCTCTGGGGCTGGGACATCTTCAATGTACCACATGAAGGATGCCTTCCTAACAGAGGACCCAATGATCTACAAGTGGGCGAGCGCAGCGGCGCAAGCTACCTGAATCCCTTGAAAATGGAATCACCATGGAATATCAGTCACGGACTAGTGCTGCATCTGAATGGTAAGGAAAAACGCCTTGATCATAGCGGATTCCCTCAGGTCGAATTTACCGGTCAATTCCCGATCGGCCAGATCAAGTTGAGCGATCCCGCCAGTCCGATTTCGGCTGTGATGGAAACGTTCTCGCCGTTTATTCCGCTAGACTATGATAACTCTAGCCTGCCAGTGACCGTGATGGAAATCACCCTGAGAAACGCCGGCGACACCGCCGCTCACGTTGGATTGGAAGCCTATCTTGAAAACGCCGCCATCCGCTATCAGCCAACCACTAGCGTCGCCGGTCTGAATCGCGTCGCCCGGGTCATTCCTCTTGATGGCGGGGCCATGGTGACGGGTTCAGTCTGCGCGACTCGCGCCTCCGCTGGGAGCGAGCGCCGCGATCTGCTGCTAGCAGATTTCGAGATCGACACCTGGGAGAATTCTGGGTGGGTCGCCGAGGGTGACGCATTCAAGGGCGGGCCGATCCATGGCTCACTGCCATTTGTCAAAGGTCAACAGGGAGGGTCCTACGCCCACTCAAGTAATAATCGCATCTCTGGAAAGAGTAATGCTGATGATTTAACCGGAACTCTCACCAGTCCAGTCTTCGTCGCTACGCGGCGCTATCTTTCGTTCCTGCTCGTCGGCGGAGATCGCCCAGCTGAGCTCGCCGTGGAAATTCTGCTGGATGGAAATATCGTCCACTCGCTTACTGGCGCTAATTCGAATCAGTTTGCACCCAGAACTCTTGATTTGATGCCGTGGCAGGGCAAGGAACTGCGCTTGCGGCTAACTGATAAGGCTGGCGGTGCGTGGGGCAGCATCGGCATCGATCAGGTGGTTCTAACTGATGAAATGGCGCAGCCGCCCAAGCTGGATAGCCTGCGTGACTGGGGATCCATGGCGCTGGCCATCCTTGCGGATCACGCGCAAGCCCAGGCTAGCCGTGGCAATGATGCGACGCATGCGGAAACGCCAATCACTCACGCCCAGGAAATGGCTGTGCGTGTGCCCCTGGTCATCCCTGCGAGAGGAAAAATCAAGACGACGGTCATCATTGCCTGGCATTTCCCTGGATTGCACCCAGAAATGGCTCAAATGACCGACCCGCGCCGCTGGGTGGCGGAACGCTTCGCGGATGCCGCCGCAGTGGCCGCTTACACCGCCAAGGAAATAGCGCATTTATCGGGCCTGACTCACGCCTTCCGCGATACTTGGTATGGCACCGAGACGGGTGAATCACGGGGCACGCTGCCGCATTGGCTGCTAGAGCGTTCGCTGTGGACGGTTGGCACGCTGACCACCAATGGTACCTATCGGTTAACCCAGGGACGCATTTGGGGTTGGGAAGGCACCGGTTGCTGTGCGGGAACCTGCACGCATGTTTGGCACTACGCCCAATCGCCGGGCCGCCTGTTTCCACAGTTAGAGATTGATCTTCGGGAGCATACCGATTTCACGCCGGATGTGATGAACGCCGCTGGCGGTATCAAGTTCCGTGGCACCTTTCCCAGTGATGCGGAATGCATCGACGGTCAGGCCGGTATTCTATTGCGCTGCTATCGCGAGCACCTATCAGATTCTTCCGGCGTTTTCCTCAAACGCAATTGGCCACACATCCAAAAGGCCACCGAGTTCCTCGTGAGCGCGGAAGCGGTGGGCAAGCCAGGCGGCAATGACGGGATCTTCACCCGCCGCTTTGAAAACACCCTCGACGCCAAATGGGGTGGGGAAATCCCATGGATCGTTGGCATGTATCTGGCTGGGCTGACCGCCGCAGCCGCCATGGCCGATGAAATCGGTGATTCCGCAGCCGCGGGGCGCTGGCGCGGAATCATCGCCAAAGGCAGTGCCGCCTATGCGGGATACTTCGACAAGTCCGCCGGTTACTACCAAGCCAAATGCACGGAGGCGGAGATGCTGCCAGTGCATGTCGGGCCGGGCAGTCACATCGATATGTGCCTGGGTGATTTTTGGCTGGCGCAGGTTGGCCTGCCATCTATCGGTGACAGGGCGAAGCTCCGCCAAGCGATGGACAGCTTGTATAAGTATAACTTTGTGCCTGACATGGGGATCTTCCGCGAGAAAATGAAGCCGCATTCGGGTCGCTACTACGCACTAGCCGGTGAGGCGGGCCTGGTCATGGCCACCTGGCCGCACGGAGGATTGCCCGAAGCTTGCAAAAGCGCTTGGCAGTTCAATTATTTTCAGGAATGCATGAGTGGCTTCGAACATTCCGCAGCTGCCCTGATGGTCTCACTGGCCAAGGATGAAAAGGATCCATTACTTACCCAGGGACTCACGGTTTGCCGCGCTGTTCACGACCGTTACGACGCCGCGCGCCGCAACCCGTACAATGAGGTCGAATGCTCGGATCATTACGCTCGCGCCATGTCCAGCTATGGTGTCTTCATTGCGGCTACGGGTTTCTATTGCCACGCTCCTAGCGGTCTCATCCGCTTCGATCCCAAGATCGGGAGCAAGGACTTTAGCGGTCCCTTCGTGGGTGCGGGTGCCTGGGGGTGCTTCTCTCAGAAAATCAGCGCCACCCGACTCTATGCGATGCTCAACGTGCGTTTTGGCTCATTGAAGCTCACGCGCTTGGAGATTACCTCACCCGCTAGATCAGTCACCACCACCGTCACTCTCGATGGCAAGACCTTGAACCACCACATCGAGGCACGCGCCGGGCAACTCTCCATTGTGCTGGCTGAATCTATCACGATGACGGTTGGTCAGCGCTTGGTGGTGTCTGCCTAGCCCGTCTACTACTAGACAGAAGTCCGCATGATCGCTTGTTGACGCGGGCGGTGGGACATGGGCGCCACTCGCAGGGGGTGTGTCAAAGTCAGTTCGTAGGCGGCGTGACGGGGGCCGCGCGCGGTGGGAGCACGCCGGGTGAGTCATTGCTGGTGAACGGTTGGTCCGCGCTGACCGGCATTGGGCGGAAGGATTCTGAGTGGGTATCGACGCGGAACTCGAGCTTCATGAGGTCTCGGTTGGTTTCGGCCAATTGGTCGAGGAGGTCGCGGTTTTGCGTTTGGAGGTGATCCATTTTGGCAATGAGGGCCTCGTAGAAATGTTTTTGCTCGGTCGAGGGAGCGGTTGGCAGGGGCGGGAGGGTGGCGGCGGGAGGTCGGGTGGCGGGGGGTGGTCGGGTGGCGGGGGGTGGCAGCTGGGCGGTGGTGAAGGGTGGCAGCTGGGCGGTGGTGAATGACGGGGAGAATTGGCGCAAGGACCACCAGTGGCTGAGTGCGGCAGTGGTCATGGCGGCGAGAGCGCAGCAGCAGGTAGTTGGCACGGTGGTGGGATTCATCGTTTGCGGGTGGGTTTGAGTGGTGGGGCGGGTGTCGGTAGTGGGGCCGCCGAGGGATCGGGGGTGGGTGGAGGTTTGGGCAGAGAGAGGAGGATCTGTTGGAGTTGGTCAATGGTGGAGCCGAGTTCCTTGGCATCGTGGTCTAACTGGTGGATCGAATGGGCGAGAATGGCACCCACGGTGGAGGTTTGGCGGTAGCCAAGCGCGGCATCGAAGCCCGGTTCGGGGACGCTGAAGACTGAGGCGCCATCGGCATCGGGGACGAGTAGGTGGGGGCGGACGGTGAGTGTGATTTTATTTCCGGGCGAGAGTTCCAGTTCGCGGGTGATCGTGGGTGCGGTGGGGGTGGTTTGGTAGGTCCAACCCGCGGGTGCCGGAGTGAGCGGTTTGGCCGGGAACGGGGCGAGCAGTTTGACTTGTGACGAATCGATGAACCCCGAGCCGATCTGGAGCTTTTCGACGTGAACGGCCAATCCCTGCGGGGGCGTGGTCGTCGCTTGGGTGGGCGGCTCAACGGCGGTGGGTGGGCTCGGCTGGGCGGTGGGTGGGCTCGGCTGGGCGGTGGGTGGGACGCCAATCGGGTCGAGGACGGCGGTGACTTCGTTGGACTTGGTCCGGTGTGGGTTGGCTAGGCGGTGAGTGGATTGGGTCGACTTGTGGGTGGTGTTGGGCGGGGTGGAATCCTGAGCGTGGGCGAACGGGATGCCTAGCAGGGTGATGGAGGTGAGAGCGAGGGAGCGAGCGTTCATTTGCCGGCGGGTAGGATTTGGATGGACTCGGTGGTGTTCAAGGAGGGAGGGCGCGGGGTGGCCGCAGCTTCTTCCTGGTTCGCTGGCAGCGACGGGCTATCAGCGCGGAGGTCAGTGGCGGGCAGTGACCGGCTGAGTAGGTGGTTCCATGAGTCGAGCAGATCGCCGCCCTCGGCACGGAGTCGCTGGGATTTTTCCTGATAGTCCATGAGCCGAATGAGGAGGTTGCGGGCCTCGGCGATATCGGCGGGGGTCCAGCGGAGCGATCGGCTCTGATAGAGGACTGGTACGTCGAGGTCGATTCGAGCGAGCGGGCCGGTAGGGGCTTGGGCCGTGAGGATGTGTTGGATGCGTAGATTGGTTTCCTCGAAGGCGGGGGTGGCTGGCGGGGAGGTCGGGGCGCGGGGTGAGTCGTCAGAGGGGCCGCGGGCAGGAGTGGTCAGGAGTTCGCCGGGGAGGTGGGAGGCGTTGGGCAGTAGGGCCGGGCGGGCGGTGGTGGTAGGGGATGGGGTGCGGGTAGGGGGTGGGCCGGCGGGCAGGTTCTGCAGTGGTGGCAGAGGTGATAGGATGACGGGTTTGGTGATATAGAGCAGGCAGAAGGTGGCGGCGATGGCGGTGCTCAGGACGAGCAGCCACGGGTAGACCCGGCACGGCTGGCAGGTCGAGGAGCGGCGGTTGATTGTGGCGGGGCGGGGGTCGCCTGGGTGCTGGCCATCGGAGGCATGGGGTGCGGGCATCATGGTCAAATTACTTGGCGAGGGTTGGATTTGGGGAAGAAGGAGGAGGTGGGGTGGGTTTGGGTTCGGCGGCTAGCGCATAGCTGATGATTGTTTGGTCGGAGACGCCGGGGAAGGTGGTGAGGGTCATGGCTTCGCGGGAGAGGCGCAGGTGGCGGATGATTCCGCCGGTACGGCTGGTGGCCTGCAAGCCGGGAATGACTTCCAGAGCGCCGCGGCCAGAGCGTTGTCTGCCGATGCCGTCGGAGCGATAGATCTCGAAAGTGGTGTGGGCTTCGTCGTCCCCTTCGGCGGTCACCTTGATGTGGACGCCGTCGGAAAAGACTCGGAAGGCGATCGGCTTCATGGGAATGGGCATGATTTTATCGCCGATCAGTTTGAAGTGAGACTGCAACAGGAAATCACCAATGTGCTTGAACTCGTCAGCTGCGGTTACGGAGTCGAGCGTCAGAGTGAGGGCGATGATCGCCCAGTGGATTATTCGCCGACGTCCCATAATGAATCGTTGCTGGAGCCGGATGGGTCGTAGGTGCTACCGGAGCCGGCGTTGATGACGGGTGGCGAGACGTTGAGGATGATGGTGAGGGTGGTTCCGGTGAGTGAGGTGATGGTTGGAATGGAGGTGGCTTGGTTGGGCATGTAGGGGATGAGCAGGGCGGCGGTGATGGTGCTGACTGAGGCGGTTGGGTTGTCCGCGAGATACATGCGTTGGGCGGAATAGACTGAGCGCAAGGATTCGGAGGCTTGCCGACCGAGTCGCCATTCGTCGGTTTTTTTGGAGATGAAGAGGCCGGTGCTCATGAGGGCAAGTAACACCATGAGCACAACGGACATTTCCAAGAGGGTGAAGCCGGGGCTCGGAGCGGCGGGCGAGTGGGGCGATTTCATGGCTGGACGGGCGGTTCTAACGGGATGCGCGGTATTTCGGTTAGCCTTGGAGGATTTTGAGGGCATCAAGGAAGTTTTTGCGAAAGACGGGGCTGTCGATCAACCCTTGGAGGAAGTGCAGGACATAATAGGCGCTGGTGGCGAGCATGGCTAGCGTGACGAGGCGCCAAGTGAGTGATTTGTCCTTGGGGGCGATGAGCGGGACAAACCACGAGGGGCGATCGACGATGCGGGTCGCATACATTTGGCCGTTATCCTTCAGTTGGCGAATCAATGTGTCGGCGGCGGTGCGGCTCCTAGCGACAAAGTGGAATGGGTAGTTGCCAGTCGGATTGGCTGGCTGCGGCAGCGAGCGGATGCCTGCAGGAAGGGGCTCGGGCGGACGCATCGTGTGGATGTGCGTCTCGTACACGAACTTTTCGCGCAGCCAGCGGTCGAAGCGGGTGAGTTGCATGATGGGAAATTCTAAATGTGAATGGAGGGCGCTAGGATCATTTCCCATGTGCTCTCATCGGCATTGTTGGCTCTTCTCTTTGTTTAGAAGTGAGTGATTTGAGATGCAACGGATTTCTGGACCGTTTTTTGCTTATTTTAGGGAGTGGATTTCGGCTTCAAATTGGGCCGGCGTTTGGTAGTTGAGGGCGGAGTGT
>JAYSPI010000025.1:0-3703 GCA_043722215.1 Prosthecobacter sp. | reverse complement strand
GACCACCCACCCACCATGACCAATCGACATCTAATTCAAGTGCGGGTTTTAGCGGCCTCGGCCATTGCCATCGCAGCCTTTGCCACGACCACGCCCGCTAACGGGCAAGAACCTGCCGCGCCGCCGTCTGTGGCGGCTGTCCCCGTTGCGGTAGATGCCACCGTCGAGCAACGGGTCGCGGACTTGGAGCAGTATTTTCAGAATGCGGGCGTGGGAGGTCCGAACGGCACGGCATGGAAATCCAAGATCGCGGAGGTCGCAGGGCCGGGGCACAACGGTTGGATGATGACCTGCGCGGCGCTGGTATTGTTCATGACCTTGCCCGGTTTGGCATTGTTCTATGGTGGCTTGGTGCGTAAGAAGAATGTTTTGAGCGTGCTCGCTCAATGTTTTGGATGTGCCGGGATGGTCACCCTCATTTGGTGGGCCTTCGGCTACAGTCTGGTCTTTGGGAAGAGCTTTGGTTCGCCGTTTCTCGGTGGTTCTGAATATTTTTTCCTCAAAGGAGTGACCAGCGCGCCCAATACCGATTACAGCTTCTGGGTTTCGCAAAACGTATTTGCAATGTACCAGCTGATGTTTGCCATCATCACCCCGGCGCTCATCATCGGAGCCATTGCCGAGCGTATGAAGTTCACCTCCATCATGCTCTTCATCGCGATTTGGATGTTTGTGGTCTATATCCCGATGGCCCACATGGTCTGGGGGATCACCGGCCTAATGAACGGTGTCTGGAACCCAAGCGCCAAGATCGCGGCGATTGACTTTGCGGGCGGCACGGTAGTGCATATGACCTCCGGTTGGAGCGCGCTGATTCTCTGCATCATCTTAGGCAAGCGCCTGGGCTTCGGCAAAGAGAAGATGTCCCCGCACAGCATGGTGCTATGCATGGTCGGCACCGGCATGCTCTGGGTTGGATGGTATGGTTTCAACGCGGGTTCAGCGTTGGCAGCGGATGGGGTCTCCGCCAATGCGTTCATGACGACCACGCTGGCCGCCGCCACGGCCGGGTTTGTCTGGGGGCTTATTGAAAAAACCCTCAAAGGCCAAGCGTCCATCCTCGGTATGTGCTCGGGCGTCGTCGCTGGCTTGGTGGTGATCACCCCAGCGTGCGGGTTTGTCAATGCCACCGGCGCGATCATCATCGGCGTGCTCGCCGCGGTCGTCCCCTATATCTTTGTGATGTATGTGAAAAAGGCAATCGGTTATGACGACGCTCTGGATACCTTTGGCGTCCATGCCGTCGGCGGTACGCTCGGTGCCATCCTCACCGGGGTCTTGGCCACCAGCGAGGTGAATGCCAACCTGACCCCCACCAACGCCGCCGCCGCCGCCAACGGCCTGGCCAAATGCCTCACGGGTGGTGGGCTGCTCGGCCAGCAATTGCTGGCGATCGGGATCACCCTAGCCATTGCGATTGTCGGCACGGTGGTCATTGCCTTCATCGTCAAATTGCTCATGGGTCTACGACCCACGGCCGAAGTGGAGACCGTCGGCCTCGATATCAGTGAGCACGGCGAGGAAGGCTACGAACACTAATAGAAGCGCTGACTTAATCCTTTCTCCCTCATGCGGGCGGACCCATCTGGGTTCGCCCGCTTTTGTTGGGTGCTTGGCGGACCCTGCTGCCCATGGGATTCCCTGGGGAAATCTGCAAGGGTTTTCACGAGCCGATCATTGCTGAGGTTCTCACCGAGAAGGAGAGACCCGGCGAGATTGGGCCAGTCTCCGGCCAGCTCGAATCCACCAAAGCCGAGCATTGGATGTGCGCAGTGCCAGGATGAAGCCCGCACCCTCACCCAGTACAGCCTGTCCACGCTCAAGCACAATACCGCTGTCGCCCACCTCTGTGCCTACCTGCTCATGATATTCTATCGTTATCATTCTGAGATCCCACGAAATCTTGTCGAGGTCAGGTGCCATGAGCCTACGAGCCTACGAGCCTACGAGCCTACGAGTGGCCGCCCTGTTAGCAAAAATGCATACCGTTAGACAAAATCCTTCATTGCCCGCTGTAATGATGGCCGGCGAGTTCTACGCACGCCTGGTTGCTACCCGAACCCATCTAACGGGCTCCGTACTCCGCATCCGTTCACCCCACTTGCCACATGCGTGTAGATCTCCGTCGTGCGCACGTCACTGTGCCCCAGCAGTTCCTGAATGGTCCGCAAATCCGTGCCGCTCTCCAGCAAATGGGTGGCAAACGAATGGCGCAACGCATGGGTCGTGACCCGCTTGGCGATCCTGGCGGATGCCGCTGCACGCCGCACATTCTCTCCGTACACATCCGGGTGCAAATGGTGCCTGCGCATCACCCCGGTTTCCGGGTCCTTTGACAAATGGTCCGCCGGAAATATCCAAAACCACTCCCACCGCTCACCGGACCGCGACATCTTCCGCTCCAGAGCTCCGGGCAGGGCTACCCCGGGGGTGTGATTGGCCCTATCCTGGTCAAATAACACCCGCGCTCCGGCCAGCGCCTCCTTCAACATTGGCTTGACCCGCTTGGACAGTATGGTCGTCCGATCCCGGTCTCCCTTGCCGCAGCGCACCGTAATCTGTTCCCTGACCAGATCCACATCCTTCACTCGCAGCCCCACCACTTCATTCAGGCGCAAGCCGCCGCCGTATTGCAACTCCGCTGCCAACCGGTATTGGCCATCTAGCCGGTCCAGCAAGCCCAGCAGCTCCTCTCGAGTCAAAACCACGGGTTCCCGTGGCTTGGTCTTTCGCAGCCTAACCTCGAGCCTCACCTCCTCCATTCCGCACACGTCCCGGTAGAAGAACACCAGGGAATTAAGCGCCTGCTTCTGGGTCGCAAACGACACCAGATTCACGGCAACCAGGTGTTCCAGCCACTCGGCACCATGCTCTGTGTCCATCACAGCCTTGGCTTCACCCACCCATTCGCCAAACCGCCGCGCCCAGCCCGCGTAGGTTTCCCGAGTCCGCATCGCCAACCCGCGCCGCGCCCCCGCCAGCATCACCGCGTTCCCCATCCGTTCGCCGACACTCCGCGCCTCAATGTCGTCATTCTGGCAGCATCGCAGCCACCGCAAATACCACCTCAACGCCTCACCCCAGCGGTCGAGTTGCCATTCCTTACGCGGCTTGACGACCACCTGGCACTTCCAGAACGCCACTGAACTTGCCCGGCTCGGTTCCTGCTGCAACCTGACGCGCCAGCTCTCGTACCAGGACAGCAAAAAACCATAGTTCTGCTTATCCAGATCGCTCAGATCCCGTGAAGCGTCCAGATCCGCACGCCAGTCAGCTGCGCCTTTCTTGTTCACGTGTGCAATGTTCTTCTGGACCTATAACAGCACAAATGAAAAATCGCGTCATCTCCAAATAAAACCGCACATGGCCCATAAAGTATTTAAACTTCCGTGATTGTCTCCCCCTATTAACCGGGCGAACTCAGCGATTCCCGCGATGAACTCGGCGAACTCGAAGCACCCCCACTCCCTGTCGACAACCCCATTGGCGAACCCATCTCAATCACCGCAGCTCTCCTGAGATGTCGCATCGCATTGCATCTTAGTAAGTTGCAATCCTTTCAGATTCGCGCCTTGCCAAACCATCCAGGCTCAATGAAGAGGTCCCCCTGGCGGAGCCAGGGGCAAACAGATTTTAGCTATGGGTCGTGGGAGGCCGGGGAGCGTGGTTGTTTGTGTTGTGAGTGGCGTCTTCCGCCCTTGGA
>JAYSPI010000024.1:0-21025 GCA_043722215.1 Prosthecobacter sp. | reverse complement strand
TTTTTCTCCCGCCCGCCCGACGCGGCCGCGGAGCTGGTAGAGATCTGCCAGGCCGAAGCGGTCGGCGCGGTCGATGAGGATGGTGTTGGCGTTGGGGATATCGATGCCAGTTTCGATGATGGTAGTGGCTAGTAGGACGTCGGCATCGCCTTTGACGAAGGTATGCATGACGACTTCCAGGTCGTCTTTGTCCATTTGTCCGTGGCCGATGATGATGCGGGCCTCGGGGACGAGTAGGCGGATTCGAGCGGCGGTTTGTTCGATTGATTTGACTCGGTTGTGAAGGAAAAATACCTGGCCGCCGCGCTTCATCTCACGGCGGATGGCATCGCGGATGACGCGTTCATCGTAGGCACAGACCGTGGTGGCGACTGGTACTCGGTTAGGCGGCGGGGTGTCGATGGTGGACATGTCGCGCGCACCCATGAGTGCCATGTAGAGCGTGCGTGGAATCGGCGTGGCCGATAGAGTGAGAACATCCACCTGGCGGAAGAGTTGTTTGAATTTTTCTTTGTGGGCGACGCCGAAGCGTTGTTCTTCATCGACGACGACGAGGCCGAGGTCTTTGAAGACGACGTCACCCGAGATCAGTCGGTGGGTGCCGATGACGAGGTCCACCGAGCCATCGGCTAGGCCGGCGAGGGTGTTGCGGATTTCGGAGGGGGATCGGAAGCGGTTGAGCAGATCGATGCGGATCGGATAGTCGGACATGCGCTCGCGCAGGGTGCGCCAATGTTGCTCGGCGAGCACGGTGGTGGGTACCAAAATCGCCGCCTGCTTGCCGCTGGTGATGGCTTTGAACGCGGCGCGAATCGCAACCTCGGTTTTGCCAAACCCGACATCGCCGCAGACCAAACGGTCCATCGGGCGCGGCGATTCAAGGTCGTGCTTGGTTTCCTCAATCGCTCGGCGCTGGTCGGCAGTCTCGGTGTAGTGGAACGAGCGCTCGAATTCCCACATCCACTTGGTGTCGGGCGGGTGGGCAAATCCAGGTGCATGCTGGCGCTCGGCCTGCACTCGCAGTAACTGCGCGGCATAATCGAGAATCGATTTTTCCGCCGCTTTGCGCGCAGATTTCCAGGCGGTGCCGCCGAGTTTATTGAGGTCGGGGGATTTGCCGCCGATGCCGATATACTTGCCGACGAGATGCGCTTGTTCGAGTGGCACGCCAAGTAGTGCGCCGTCGCGGTATTCTAATAGCAATTCGTCGCCATCGTCGCCCTCATGGATGCCGCGAAACCGGGCAATACCATATTCATAGTGGACGACCAGATCCCCTTCCTCCATTTCGTCCAGGGTGGCGCGGGCGCGCGCGGCGCGCGCTTGGTCGAGCGTGCTGCGGCGGGTGGTGCCGGGGCTGCGGTAGCGGCCGAAGAGTTCGGACGACGAGAGCACAGCGAGTTGGGTGAGGGGCACGGTGAAGCCGGCCATGAGTTCGCCGCGCAGCGGGATCAGCCCGAGATCACGTTGGAGGTCTTGGCCGGCGAGTTCAGCGAAACGGGTTTGCTCGCCTTGGTTAGAAAAAACCATTGCCACGTCCCACCCATCGCGCCGCCAGTGGTTGAGTTGGCGGAAGAAGTGTTCGCGGCGTTGTTCCTCTAACACGAAATCGCCGGCTTCGAAGTGGCCCAGCGGACTGCCGTAAGTGGCTAGGGTGAAATCTTCCTCGAGGTTGAATTCGGCGGCGCCCTCGATAATGCGCACATCGGGCCGCTTGATGGACGCTCCAAGGGAGACCACCAGGTCGCTCGCACGCCGGTAGTCCGCCACCGTCGCCTCGGCGGTCGGCTCCGCTAACAGCAATTCGGATTCTAGCAGTTTGCGCGTCGAAGCCTGTGAATCCAGGTCAAATTCGCGGATCGATTCCAGCTCGGTGTCGAAAAACTCGAGGCGCAGCGACCGCGCGGCCTGCCAAGCAAAGAGGTCGAGGATGCCGCCGCGCACGGCAAACTGGCCGCGGGTCGTCACCGTCGGGACGCGCTGGTAGCCGGTCTCGGTGAGGGATTGAGCGAGATCGGCCGGGTCGAGCGGCGAACCGGGGCGGAGGGTGGTGCGCGATGAGCGTAGGGTGGCTGGCGAGGGGGCGCTGGCGGTAAACGCGTCGCTGCCGCAGAGGACGGTACAAGATTCCGCGCGGGCTAGTACATCTAACACAGAGAACCATTCCGCGGCAGCCTCCGGATCGGCAAGTCCGCTGTCGCTGCTGGCTGCCGGTGGGTCCGGTAAGATGTGGGCAAGGATGCCCCACAGGTCGAGTTCGGCGGCTAGGCGTTCGCGGTGGCGCGGGATGTCGCAGACCAGCCAGTGGCGCGGTTTTTTGCGGTCGCTGGCGGCGGCACAGACGAGCGCCACCAAAAAGGCATGCGATGCCTCGGCGGCATGATCGAGCACGAGTTCACCCTCGCCGGTGGCCAATCGGGCGAGGCGATCCGCCAAATCCGGGTGGTTGACGGAGCGGCGGAGCCACCGGTGGGCGGTATCATCCGAGCGGGACACGTGGCAGGGATAGGCGTGGTGATGGGTCACCGCAAGGATGGAATGTGAGCGTGCGTGGTGTCGCGGCCGATTCGTTTGCATGGCAGGGTGAATGGTTAGCAGTTGTCAGGGATCGGATCCTCCGGCATCGTGGCGCTATGTCCTCCGATCCACTGCTAGAATTGCTGCGCCGCAAAGCCCGCTTCTCCCACCAGGAACTCGCCGACTTGTTATCGTTGGACAAGGAGGTTGTGGCGGACCGCATCGCCGCTTGGGAGCAGGTGGGTGTCATCTGTGGCTACCATACCGTGATCGATGCCGAGGCGGCTGGTGATACGGCGGTTTCTGCCTTCATTGAGGTCAAGGTGACGCCCGAGCGGGGCGGTGGTTTTGATCGCTTGGCGATGCGCGTGGCGCGCTTTGACCAGGTGGTTTCCTGTTATCTAGCGAGTGGCGGCTACGATCTCATGGTGGTGGTCGAAGGCGGTGACCTGCGCGAAGTCGCGCGTTTCGTCTCGGAAAAACTCAGCTCGCTGGAGGGCGTGCTTTCGACCGCCACTCATTTTCGCCTGAAGACCTACAAAGAGAACGGCTTCCTCTTCGAGCACGAGGTCGCTCCCGAGCGCCTCGCGGTGTCGCCTTGACCCGCTAGTGCGCGAGAATTGCTTTTCTCGCCTCATATTTTGTACTTTGTGGACCTTGGTGTCTTAAAAGTATTGGTCAGGGGTGTGAAAGAACCATCTCTCTCCTCCATGGGAACACTGGACGCTAATGAAGCGGTTGCTTCCGTCGCCTACCGGTTGAACGAATTTTTCGCTATTTACCCAATCACGCCGTCGTCTGCGATGGCGGAGTTTGCCGATGAATGGTCGGCGGCGGGCAAGCAGAATCTGTGGGGAGCGGTGCCGAGCGTGGTGGAGATGCAATCGGAAGGTGGCGCGGCAGGAGCTCTGCATGGTGCTCTGCTCGCAGGGTCGCTGAGTGCTTCATTCACAGCGTCGCAAGGGTTACTGTTGATGATTCCTAACATGTATAAGATTGCGGGCGAACTCATTCCGTTCTGCCTGCATGTCACCGCCCGCGCGCTGGCGACGCACGCGCTGAGTATCTTCGGTGACCATTCCGACGTGATGGCGTGCCGCCAGACCGGGTTTGCGATGCTGGCGGGTGGTTCGGTGCAGGAAGCGCAGGACACGGCGTTGATTTCGCAGATGGTGACGCTGCGGTCGCGGGTGCCATTTTTGCATTTCTTTGATGGATTTCGGACGTCGCACGAGGTTTCCAAGATTGCCTTGCTCAGTGATGACGACCTGCGTGCGCTCATTGACGAGGACAGCATTCAAGCCAACCGGGCGCGCGCGCTGACGCCGGATCACCCGGTGATCCGTGGTACCGCTCAAAACCCCGACGCCTTTTTCCAGGCCCGCGAAGGGTGCAATTCATACTATCAGGAAATCCCGCGCTTGGTGAAGGAAGCGATGGACGCCTTTGCGGCGCGTACCGGTCGGGCCTATAAACCTTTTGATTACGAAGGAGCGCCGGATGCGGATCGGGTGATCGTGATCATGGGCTCGGGTGCCGAAGCGGTGGCTGAAACCGTCGGATGGCTCAATGACAACGGCCAGAAAACCGGGGTGCTCAAGGTGCGCCTCTATCGGCCATTTTCGGTGGAAGATTTCGCCGCAGTGCTGCCCAAGTCGGTCAAGTCCATTGCCGTGCTGGACCGCACCAAGGAGCCGGGTTCGCTCGGCGAGCCGCTCTATCTGGATGTGGTGGGTGCATTGCGCCAGGCAGATACCGCCGGGTGGTTGAAAGACACCCACCTGATTCGGGTGATCGGTGGGCGTTACGGGCTCGGCTCGAAGGAATTCACCCCCTCGATGGTCAAGGCGGTGTATGAGGAACTGGCCCGCCCCGCGCCCAAGTCGGTCTTCACGGTGGGTATCAACGACGATGTCACCGGCCTTTCGCTGGCCTATGATCCGGAGTTTGAAGTGGTGCCGCCGGGCATGAAGCAAGCGGTGTTCTTCGGCCTCGGCTCAGATGGCACCGTCGGTGCTAACAAAAATAGCATCAAGATCATCGGCGAAGGCACCGAGAACTACGCACAGGGCTACTTCGTCTATGACTCGAAGAAGGCCGGCGCCATGACCGTCTCGCACCTGCGCTTCGGCCCCACCCCGATTCGCTCGACGTATTTGATCCGCAGTGCCGAGTTCGTCGCCTGCCACCGATTCGACCTGCTTCACCAAATCAACGTCCTCGACTATGCCAAACCCGGTGGCATCTTCCTGCTCAACTCGCCCGGCGATCCGCACGAGGCATGGCTGAAACTGCCGCAGGAAATTCAGGCGCAAATCATCACCAAAAACCTCTCGTTCTATGCGATCGATGCCAGCACCGTGGCACGCAATGTTGGCATGGCCGGTCGCATCAACACGATCATGCAGACGTGTTATTTCGCGATCTCCGGCGTGTTAGATAAAGATGAGGCGATCGCCGCCATCAAACATGCCATCAAAAAAACCTATGGCAAACGCGGCGAGGCCGTGGTCCAACGCAACTACGACGCGGTCGATGGCACGCTCGCCAACTTGGTCAAGATCGACTATCCGAACGCGCCCGACTCGACGCAGCGTCTCAACCCGATCGTGCCAGCCAGCGCCCCGGATTTTGTCCAGCGGGTCACGGCGATCATGCTCGCCGGCAAGGGCGACCTGCTGCCAGTCAGCGCCTTCCCGGTCGATGGCGTCTGGCCAACCGGCACCACCCAGTGGGAAAAACGCAACATCGCCGAGGAAATCCCGGTCTGGGAATCCGATATCTGCATTCAGTGCAATAAGTGCTCGATTGTCTGCCCGCACGCCGCGATTCGGCCGAAGGTTTTCACGCCTAGCGAGCTAGCCGCCGCGCCGGCCACCTTCAAGTCCACCGAGTTCAAGGTGCGTGAATACCCAGGGATGTTGTACTCGCTGCAGGTCGCGCCTGAAGATTGCACTGGCTGCCAGTTGTGCGTGCAGGTCTGCCCCGCCAAGGATAAGAGCAACCCGAGCCGCAAAGCCCTCAATATGGTGCCGCAACTCCCACTGCGTGACGCCGAACGCGAAAACTTCGCATTTTTCCTGGACCTGCCCGATCCTGACCGTGCGATGCTCCGCGACGACGTCAAGACCAGCCAGTTCATGCGACCGTTGTTCGAGTTCTCCGGTGCCTGCGCCGGCTGCGGTGAAACTCCCTATCTGAAACTACTGACCCAGTTGTTTGGCGACCGCCTGCTCATGGCCAATGCCACCGGTTGTTCGTCGATCTACGGCGGTAATTTGCCAACTACTCCCTATACCACCGATGGTTGCGGCCGCGGTCCGGCTTGGGCCAACTCGCTCTTCGAGGACAACGCCGAATTCGGCCTCGGCTTCCGCGCCAGCCTCGACCAATCCAAGGTCTTCGCCGAGGTGCTGCTGCGCGGCCAGGCGGGGGTGGTAGGCGATGCGCTCGTCACCTCGATTCTCGAAGCCGATCAAGCGACCGAAGTCGGAATCCAAGCTCAGCGCGAGCGAGTGGTTGCGCTGAGGGCGGCTCTAAGCGGCCAGGCAACGCGTCAGGCACAAACGCTCACCCAGCTCGCCGATTACCTAGTGAACAAGAGTGTTTGGATCATCGGCGGTGACGGTTGGGCCTATGATATCGGCTTTGGCGGACTCGACCACGTGATTGCCTCCGGGCGCAACGTCAATATCCTGGTGCTCGATACCGAAGTTTATTCTAACACCGGCGGCCAACAGTCGAAGTCTACCCCGCTAGGTGCGGTGGCCAAATTCAGCATGGCCGGCAAGGCTCTGCCCAAAAAAGACCTGGGGCTGATCGCTACCACCTACGGCTCCGTGTACGTCGCGCGGATCGCGCTCGGTGCGAAGGATGCGCATGCGGTCACGGTCTTCCGTGAGGCGGAGAGTTACCCGGGGCCCTCGTTGATCATTGCCTACAGCCATTGCGTGGCCCACGGCTACAGCATGTCCCAAGGGCTCGAGCAACAGAAGCGCGCGGTGGCCTGCGGTTACTGGCCGTTGTTCCGGTTTGATCCGCGCCGCGCCGATAAGGGCGAAAATCCGATGAAACTCGACTCGGCGGCCCCCAAGGGCCTGCTCACCGATTTTACCCGCAACGAAACGCGCTTCCAAATGCTTGAGCGCATCAACCCGGAACGCTCGGCCATGCTCCAACAGATGGCCGCCGCATCCGTCAAGGAGCGGTTCGCTCTCTATCAACAAATGGCTGCGCCTAAGGACAGCGCCGCTCCGTCCGCAACCACCACCCCTACCGCCTAATTCCATGGAACTCGCTACTACATATCTCGGACTGCCGCTCAAAAACCCGGTGATGCCAGGAGCCTCGCCGCTCGTGGACCAACTCGACACCGTGCGCCGATTGGAGGATGCAGGTGCCGGTGCGGTGGTCATGCGCTCGTTGTTTGAGGAGCAAATCACCAACGACCAACTCGCGGAATTCGCGCACACCGAGCACCCTGCCGAATCCACCTCGGAAGCGACGTCGTTTTTCCCGCGCATGGAAGATTACGCGTTCGGGCCGGATCGCTACCTCGAACAAATCGCGCGTATCAAGGAATCGGTGGATATCCCGGTCATCGGCTCACTCAATGGCGTGAGCTTGGGCGGTTGGATCGATACCGCTCGCCTCATCGAACAAGCCGGGGCCGATGCCCTGGAGCTCAATGTGTATTACATCGCGACCGATCCCGACGAACCCGGATCCGCCGTCGAGCAGCGCACCTTCGATATCCTCTCCGCAGTCAAAGAGTCCGTCACCATCCCGATCGCGGTCAAACTGTCGCCGTTCTTCTCGTCACCCGGGCATTTTGCCAAGCAACTCGATGCCATGGGTGCCTCCGGCGTTGTTCTTTATAACAGATTCTATCAACCCGATATCGATATCGAAGAACTCGAAGCAACCCACCGGCTTGGTCTATCGGACTCGAGCGAGTTGCGTCTGCGCCTGCGGTGGGCAGCGATTCTTCACGGGCACCTCAAGGCGGATATCGCCGTGAGCGGCGGTGTCCACACCGTCGAGGATATCATCAAGGCGATCATGTGCGGTGCCAATGTCGTGCAGGTCGTTTCCTGCCTGCTCAAATACGGCCCGTCGCACATCGGGAGCCTGATCAATGGCCTGCGCCACTGGTTGGAAGATCATGAATACGAATCCATCGACCAGATGCGCGGCAGCATGAGTCTGCAGCATTGCCCGGACCCCTCAGTCTTCGAGCGGGCCAACTACCTGCGCGTGCTGCAGCTCTGGAAAGTTTGAACCAAGCGCGTGACTAGCTTCTCCCTAACTACTGGATATGCCATCGAGGCTCTCGCCTGTCTAGCAAGACACGGACCGGAGTCGATGCTGGTGCGTGAGATCGCTGAACTCACCGAGCGCCCCGCGCCCTATCTATCGAAGATCTTTCAACGTCTGGGGGAGGCCGGGATCGTGGAATCCAAGCGTGGCTACAAGGGTGGCGTGAAGCTGAGTCGCCCACCCTCCTCCATCACCCTGCTGCAGATTGACGCGGCAGTGGAAGGATCCAAGGCGGGCCACGTTGAAGGCGGGGAAGAAACTCCTCGACCTAGCACGTTTTGGGAGGCATTTCATCAGTCGTACCGCGACAAACTCGGCGCCATGACCCTCGATGAGGTGATTGCGTATGAATCCACCCTGACCCCTGTCCAGTTATGAACCATCCGTATCTTCCCGTATTGATCTTCTTTGTTGTGGCATTGGCCGTGCCCATCGGCGCACTCGCATTGGCCCGCGTCTGGATGTGCTTGTTCACCCCGATTAAGCGGGGCAAGGAAAAGAACGCACTCTACGAATGCGGAGTGAATCCACTGGCCGAGCGGCAGACGCGCTTTCACTCGCAGTACTATTTGTTTGGTTTGTTATTTTTGTTATTTGATGTGGAGACGGTGTTTCTGCTGCCGTTTGCGGTGGCGTTTCTCAAGCTTCCGGTTGGCGGGTTTCTAGTGGCCATGTTGTTTTTATTGTTGCTGGCAGAAGGCCTCGTCTGGGCGTGGAGCAAGGGCTTGCTCAATTGGCGTGTGACCCCGAAATCCTCCACCGCACGCGTCATCCCGACGGCCTAGTCCGCATCGGTCGGCCTGGGCGTCGCTCCTATGATCTGAGTTGATCGGGTAATTCGGAGGGGTCATCGATGATTCGGGTGGCACCTCCCGCGAGCAAGTGCTCGCGATCATGGTAGCCCCAGGCAACCGCAATGGCCTGCATGCCGGCGTTCTCCGCGGTCTCTAGGTCGATGGTCGAATCGCCGATCATGACGCAATCGCCCACCGCTGCCCCTAACCAACGCGCGATTTGAAACGCTCCTGCCGGATGCGGCTTGAGCGGAATCCCATCTTGGTGGCCGAGCACTTTGCCGAAGTGGACGCGCGGAAATATTTCTCGAACCATCACTTGGGTGAATGGATCTGTTTTGTTAGATAGGACGCCTAGCGGGTAGCCGGCTTGCTGGAGTTCCTCTAGCAGATTATGGATACCGGGATAGACCACGGTGCCCTCGGCCCAGTTCAGCGCGTAGTCGGTCTTGAATGCCGTGACCAGCGCGTCGAGAGTGGCGGGCGTGGCCTCCAGCGGTGTGGCACGTTGGACGAGCGTGTGCAGGCCGTCGCCGACGAACGAGCGGATCACCGGCTCCGAATGGGCGGGCAGCCCGTGGCGGGTGAGCGCGCGATTCAGTGAGTTGGCGATGCCGGGCAGGGAATTGACGAGCGTCCCATCGAGGTCAAAAATCAATCTGAGCATGACGGGTGGGACGCTGCACCGATCTGGGGCGGAGGGAAAGCGCTTAAAATCCGATCAGGCTGACCAGTTCGGTGTCGCTGAAGTCGTCGAGTTGGTCGGCGGCGGCGAGGAGGGTTTCGGATTCGGCGATGTCTTGGATTTCCGCCGCCTGCTGCGAGTGGAGCGCGGTGGTGGGAGCGGCGGGGGCGGGTGTCTGGTGGAGCGAGCCGACCACAGCGACGACGCATGCGGCGATGGCGGCAGTGAGACTTGCGAGCGGGGCAGGGGCGTAGAGGCGTTGCCACCACGGTTGGGATTGGCCGGTGAGGCGTGCAGCGCGCACGGTACGCTCGACAAACCTTGGACCCGCGGTGGTGGGCGGCGCGTGGTCGAGGAATTTCCAGACCGGGTCATTTTCCCACGAGTCGTCGTGATGGTGTGGGTCTTGGTGCATGGTGTGCGGGTGTTTTACTGTGAGAGGAACCCCCTGCCGATGAGAAAGTTGCGGGCCGGCTTGCTGAATCTTCGGCGGGTGAGAGTGAGGCGCAGACGTGGTGGACAATGAGTTTTCCCAGGCTATCCTGCCGCCCATGAGTATCATCACTGGCCGGGGCGACTCTGGCGACACCGATTTATTGTTTGGTAAACGCATCGCTAAAACCTCGTTGCGCATCGAGGCGCTCGGCTGCATCGATGAATTAAACGCCGCCCTAGGCGTCGCCCGCACCGCCGCCACCCAACCCGAGTGGATCGCCCTGATCGACACAATCCAGGAACTTCTCGTCGGGTTGATGGGTCAAATCGCGACTCTGCCGGTCGATCATGCTCGCTACCTCGAGAAAAAATTCCCGTGGATTGAGATGGCCAATGTCGAGTGGGTCGTGGCCCAGGCGCACCAATTTGAGGCCCGCGGGGTCAAGTTTACCGGGTGGGCGCGGCCGGGGGCTGACGGGTCGCATGCGCGAGCACATGTCGATTATGCGCGGGCGGTGGCCCGCCGTGCCGAGCGTAGTGTGTTGGCCTTGCATGCCTCGGGTGAGCCGGTGCCGGAGGCGGTGCGCTTGTTTTTCAATCGTCTGGCGGATCTATTATGGATTCTGGCACGCGTCGATTGCGATTGACCGGTTGTTTGCGCGCGTTGTGAGCGCGGCTCTGCCTCTTCCACTCGCCATCCATCAATCGGCAATCGGGGCCGATTAAGAAATGTGGTGGCGAGGAATCGTGGATTGCGCGGCGGGCGAATCCATGGCATGGGTCGCGCATGACGGTGGTTACGACGGGTGGCGAGTTGCGAGAGGTTGTGCGGGGATTGGCTGGCCCGCGAGTGTTGGTTCCGACGATGGGCGCGCTGCACCACGGGCACCTTGAATTGGTCAAGCGGGCGCGTGTTGCCGCCGGGCCGACCGGTACGGTGGTGGTTTCGATTTTTGTCAATCCGATCCAGTTTGATCGCGGTGACGATCTAGCAGCCTACCCGCGGCCGTTGGTGAGTGATCTAGCGAGGTGCGAGGCGGCCGGGGTTGATGTGGTATTTGTGCCGGAGGTGGCGGCGATGTATTCCGGTGACCGTTCGGTGAGCGTGAGTGAATCGCTGTTATCGAGCGGCTTATGTGGAGCGGCCCGGCCCGGTCATTTCGACGGAGTGTGTACGGTGGTGCTCAAGTTGTTTTTGTTGAGTGGTTGCGACGCGGCGGTCTTTGGTGCCAAGGATTTCCAGCAATTGGCCGTCATCCGGCGGATGGTCAGAGACCTCGATGTGCCTGTGGCCATCATCGAGTGTCCGACGGTGCGCGAGTCGGATGGCTTGGCTCTGTCGTCGCGCAATGCCCGGCTCACGGCCGAGCAACGCGCTGACGCACCGCGCATCCACCGCGCTCTGATTGCGGCGGCGGGGTTGGGCGATGCGGCGCGCATCATGGCCGCCGCCCGCGCGACCATCGAGGCCTCGCCGCTGGCGAGAATCGACTATCTGGCGCTTGTGGACGCGGCCACGCTGCAGCCGGTATCCTCTTTGCTAGAGCCGGCATGGTTAGCTGCAGCGGTTTATTATGGTGACGTGCGTCTCATCGACCATGTCGCAGTCGATGAGACGGCGCGTGCGGCTACGGCAACTGAGAGTCGCCCATGAGGAAGCGGTCGCATTCGCGGGCGGCTCCGCGGCCTTCGTTGATGGCCCAGACGACGAGCGACTGACCGCGGCGCATATCGCCAGCGGCGAAGACGCCGGGGAGATTGGTGGTGAACTTGCCGTGCTCGGCTTGCACGTTGGTGCGGGCGTCGGTGGCAAGGGCGAATTGCTGGATGATCGCTTGCTCCGGGCCGAGGAATCCCAGCGCTAACAGTGCCAGTTGCGCCGGGATGACGCGGGCCGTCCCCGGTCGCTCTTGTGGGCTGAAGCGTCCTTGGTCGTCCATGGTCCATTCGATGTCACAGATCTCCAGTCCAGTTAGATTGCCGGCGGCATCTTTGATGAAACGCTTGGTTTGCACTAAATAGTGACGCGGGTCGTGCCCCTGGATTGCGGCGGCTTCTTCCTGGCCATAGTCCATCTTGTAAACCTTGGGCCATTCAGGCCATGGGTTGTTAGCCGCTCGTTGCTCGGGTGGCTGGGGCATGATCTCTAATTGAATCACACTCTTGCAGCCATGGCGCAGACTCGTGCCCACACAGTCGGTGCCGGTGTCGCCGCCGCCGATGACGACCACGTCCCGATCGACGGCATGCAGGGCTGGGTGCGAGCCATCGAACTGGTGGTCGAGTTGGTAGCGGGTGTTTTCTGTTAAGAAATCCATTGCCATGTGGACACCGGTGGCATCGCGCCCGTCGATCGGTAGGTCGCGCCCGAGGGTGGCACCGCAGCACAGAACGATTGCGTCAAAGTCGGAGCGCAAGCGCTCGGCTGTCCACAGCGGGTCGCTGCCGACCGCGATGCCCGTTAGAAACTCGACCCCTTCGGCGGCGAGAAGGTTGACGCGTCGGGCGACGACCCGCTCCTTATCGAGTTTCATGTTAGGGATGCCATACATGAGCAGTCCGCCGAGGCGGTCCTCGCGCTCAAATACGGTGACGCTATGGCCAGCCTGGTTGAGTTGGTCTGCGCACGCTAGGCCGGCGGGGCCAGAGCCGACGACGGCGACTTTTTTACCGGTGCGGTTGGCGGGGATTTTTGGGTTGACCCAGCCTTCGAGCCAGCCGCGATCGATGATGGCGCACTCGTTGTTTTTAATGGTGACGGGTGGTTGGATCACGCCGAGTACGCATGAGCCCTCGCACGGGGCGGGGCAGACGCGGCCCGTGAACTCGGGGAAGTTGTTCGTCTTGTGGAGGCGTGCGAGAGCTTCTTTCCAGCGGCCGCGGAATACCAGGTCGTTCCATTCGGGGATTAGGTTATTGACGGGGCAGCCGCTGGCCATGCCGGCGACGATGTGGCCGGTCATGCAGAAGGGCGTGCCGCAGTTCATGCAGCGTGCGCCTTGGGCGCGCCGTTGTGATTCATCGCCGTGGAGCTTGAACTCACGCCAGTGTTTGAGACGTTCGAGTGGTGGGGATTCGGCATCCGTCTGGCGCTCGATTTCCATGAATCCTGTTGGCTTGCCCATGATATATGTTGAGTTGGTGAGTGTGTTAGGTCTCGGGTGCGGGTGGCGGCGAGTTAATTGCCGCCGACGCGGGACAAATCCTTGAGGTTTTCCTCGAAGGCGGCCATTGCGGCTTCATCGCCGGAGAGCCCTTGTGCCTCGACCTTGCGGAAGCACTCAAGCATCCGCTCGTAGTCGCGCGGAAATACCTTGTAGAATTTTGGTAGCGCCTCGAGCCAGTGGTCGAGCAGCCACTGGCCGCGCGCCGAGCCGGTGAGGGCGACGTGTTGGCGGATCTCGGCCATGACGCGGGCGATGTCGTTTTCGCCGCAGTCGCTGAGTTGATAGAGGTTGACCATTTCGTGGTTGAGGCGTTTAGCGAACATTCCGTCGATGTCATAGACGTAGGCGATACCGCCGGACATGCCGGCGGCGAAGTTGCGTCCGGTTTCGCCGAGGACGATGACCTGGCCGCCGGTCATGTATTCGCAGCCATGGTCGCCGACGCCTTCGACGACGGTATTCACGCCGGAGTTGCGGACGCAGAACCGTTCGCCCGCGATGCCGTTGATATAGGCCGCGCCGGAGGTGGCGCCGTAGAATGCGACGTTGCCGATGAGGATGTTTTCTTCGGCCTTGAGGGTCGAGCCGATCGGCGGATAGACAATCACCTTGGCCCCGGAGAGACCCTTACCGACGTAGTCGTTGGCGTCGCCCTCGAGCACGAATGTCATGCCCGGCGGGGTGAAGGCCGCGAACGATTGGCCGGCGCTGCCGCGGAATTTCAGATAGATCGTGTCTTCCGGCAGGCCGGTGCCGCCGTATTGGCGCGAAACCTCGCTGCCGGTGATGGTGCCCACGACGCGGTTGACGTTGGTGATGGGCAACTCGGCGCGTACCTTCTCGCCGCGCTTGATGGCGGGTTGGCACAAGGCTAATAGGTGGGTGTTATCCAGCGCTGCTGCTAGGTTGTGGTCCTGCGTGATTTGGCAGAATGTGCCGACCTCGTCGCCGACGTCCGGTTTGTGAAATAAGGTAGTTAGATCGACGCCGCTAGCCTTCCAGTGGTCGGTGGCATCGGCGGTATCGAGGCACTCAGCATGGCCGACCATGTCTTGGATGGTGCGGAACCCACACTCGGCCATGATTTCGCGCAGTTCCATGGCCACAAAGCGCATGAAATTGACGACGTGCCCGGGCTGGCCGGAGAAGTTTTTCCGCAGTTCGGGGTCTTGGGTGGCGATGCCCACCGGGCAGGTGTTTTTCTGGCAGACGCGCATCATCAGGCAGCCGACGGTCACCAGAGGCGCGGTGGCAAACCCAAATTCTTCGGCACCTAACAACGCGGCTACTGCCACGTCGCGGCCGGTCTTGAGTTGGCCGTCGGTTTCTAGCACGACGCGGCTGCGCAGGTCGTTGAGGAGGAGGATTTGGTTGGTTTCGGCGAGTCCGAGTTCCCACGGTGCGCCGGCATGATAGATTGACGAGGTGGGTGAGGCGCCGGTGCCGCCATCGTGGCCGGAGATGAGGATGACATCGGCGTGGGCTTTGGCGACGCCTGCGGCGATGGTGCCAACGCCGACTTCCGCCACCAGTTTCACATTGATACGGGCGCGGGTGTTGGCATTTTTGAGGTCGTGGATCAGCTCGGCGAGGTCTTCGATCGAGTAGATATCGTGGTGGGGTGGGGGTGACACCAGGCCGACGCCGGGGGTCGAGTAGCGGACTTTGGCGATCCACGGATAGACTTTGGAGCCGGGTAATTCGCCGCCTTCACCGGGCTTCGCACCTTGGGAGATCTTGATTTGGATTTCATCGGCATTGACCAGGTATTCGCTGGTCACCCCGAAGCGCCCGGAGGCGACTTGCTTGATGGCCGAGCGTTTGCTGTCGCCATTGGGCATGGGTTTGAAGCGTTCAGGATCTTCGCCGCCCTCGCCGGTGTTAGATTTGCCGCCGATGCGGTTCATGGCGATGGCGAGTGTTTCGTGGGCCTCGCGCGAGATCGACCCGTACGACATGGCCCCGGTCTTGAAGCGGCGGGTGATGTCGTCGATGGATTCCACCTCGTCGATGGGCACGGGCGGGCGGTTGTGGCGGAAGCGCATTAATCCGCGCAGGGTGGATAGGTTGGTGCTCTGATCGTTGACCAGCGCGGCATACTTTTTGTAAACCTCGTAGTCGCCCGAACGCGCTGCTTGCTGGAGCAGGCGGATGGTTTCCGGGTTGAATAGGTGGTATTCGCCGTCGCTGCGCCATTGATAGATGCCGCCGGATTCCAGCGCTTGATCGTCGGTGACGAGGTGGCGGGCCGGGAAGGCAGAGCGGTGCCGGATGAGTGCTTCCTCGGCGATCTGGTCAATTCCCGAGCCCTTGCAGCGGCTCGAGGTGCCGGTGAAATACTTATTCACCACATCGAGTTGCAGGCCGATGGTTTCAAAGATCTGAGCGCCGCGATAGGATGCCACGGTGGAGATGCCCATTTTGGCCATGGTTTTGACCACGCCTTTGATCGAGCCTTTCAGGTAGTTATAGACCGCCTTGTCGAAGTCGATGACGAGCATTTGGTCGCTGATCATCTGATAGATCGAATCGAAGGCGAGGTACGGGTTGATCGCATCCGCGCCGTAGCCGATGAGGGTGGCGAAGTGGTGGACTTCGCGGGCCTCGCCGGTTTCGAGCACGATGGACACGAGGGTGCGGGTGCCGGCGGCCACTAGGTGGTGGTGCAGGCCGCCCATGACGAGCAAGGTTGGGATGGCGGCGTGCGTGGCGGAGAGGTTGCGGTCGGAAACGATTAGGATGTTCGATCCGTTAGCGATCGCTTGGTCAGCGGCGGAGCAGAGTTGGTTGAATGCGTGTTCGAGGCCGGTGCCGCCTTGGTCGGCGGGGAACAAGGCGTCGAGGGTGGTGGCTTGGAATCCGTCGAGGGCGACCTCGCGGAGTTGTGCGAGTTGGGTGTTATCGAGGAGCGGGCTATCGAGGCGGATCATCCGGCAGCTTTTCGGGCCGGGCTCGAGCAAATTGCCTTCGGAGCCGAGGAAGGTTTCGGTGGCGGTGACGAGTTCCTCGCGGATGCAGTCGAGGGCTGGGTTGGTGACTTGGGCGAAGATCTGCTTGAAATACTGATAGAGGTGCTTCGGTTTTTGGGAGAGCACGGCCAGTGGTGTGTCGTTGCCCATGGAGGAGATCGGTTGGACGCCGCTGGTGGCGGTGGGTCCGAGTAGCAGGCTGAGGTCCTCGTAGGTGTATCCGAACGCGTGTTGGCGTTCGAGGATGCGTTGTGGTTCGACGGGGCGAGGTTTGCTGGGTGCGGGGAGGTCTTTGAGGAAGACGCGGTTATCGGCCAGCCATTGCTGATAGGGTTTGGCGGAATAGACGCGGCGCTTGATTTCCTCGTCGGGGACGATGCGGCCTTGTTGCATATCCACGAGGAACATGCGGCCTGGGCGCAGGCGGCCTTTTTCGACCACGCTGAGTGGGTCGAGATCGGGGATGACGCCGACTTCCGAGGCCATGATGACCAGGTCGTCGTTGGTGACGTAGTAGCGGCTTGGGCGCAGGCCGTTGCGGTCGAGGACGGCGCCGATTTGCAGGCCGTCGGAGAAGGTGATGGATGCGGGGCCGTCCCAGGGTTCCATCATGCAGGCGTGGAACTCGTAGAAGGCCTTTTTTTCATCATCCATCAGGGTGTGACGTTCCCAGGGTTCGGGAATCATCATCATCATCGCGTGGACCAGGTCGTAGCCACCGTAGTGCATAAACTCGAGGGCGTTGTCGAAGCGGGCGGAGTCCGAGCCGTCTTCGTTGATGACTGGGAAAATGCGCGAGATATCGCCATGAAACTGATCGCTCTGGCAGAGTGCCTGGCGGGCTTTCATGAAGTTGGCGTTGCCCATGACGGTGTTGATTTCGCCGTTGTGGGCGATGAAGCGGTTGGGGTGGGCGCGCGACCAACTGGGGAAGGTGTTGGTGGAGAAGCGGGTGTGCATCAGCGCCAGCGCAGACTCGAAATCGGCATCGTGGAAATCGGGGAAGTATTCGGACAACTGGCATGGGGTGAGCATGCCCTTGTAGATCATGGTGCGTGCCGACAGGCCGGTCACGTAGTGGTAGTCAGCCCCGGGGAAGGTATTGGCCTTGTTGCCGTGGACGTCGGCAAACTTGTTCGGGATTTCGTTGTTACGGATCCATGCAGCGACGCGTTTGCGGATCACGTAGAGCTTGCGCTCAAATGCCATCGGATCCACCAAATCCGGGCTTTTTTCGATAAAGACCTGTTTGATGGAGGGCTCGTAGCGGCCGGAGGTGATGCCCAGGATCTTGCTATTGACGGGCACGCTGCGCCAAGCGATAAATTTTTGGCCTTCGGCGCGGATGACGATTTCAAAGACCTGCATTGCGGCTTCGCGCTCGCTGGGGTCGGGCGGTAGGAAGACGAGGCCGGCACCGTAGTCGCCTTCGGGTGGGAGGGAGATGCCCTTTTTGGCCATTTCCTTGCGCAGAAACTTGTCGGGCATCTGGATAAAGATGCCGGCCCCATCGCCGGTGGCGGGGTCCGATCCGCTGGCACCGCGGTGGTCCATTTGCGCGTTCATCGTGAGGGTTTTCAGGATGATATCGTGCGACCGCTTGCCCTTGAGGTGGGCGATGAAGCCAACGCCGCACGAATCTTTTTCGTGCGATGGGTGCCAAAGACCCTGGGGTTGTGGCCAACCAAGCGGGGATGTCTGAGGTGCGGTCATGGAATTGGTGTGGTCAATCATGGAAGTGGTGATCGGTGGCTGGTGGCGATGAACGTGGGCAACGAAGCGAAACCCTAGTAAATTGCGCAGTTTGTAGGCCGTGGCACCCCTGAATCATCAGGACATGCCGCTGCGTGCAGATCAATCGCGCGGGAATTTGCTTTCAGTGGCCAGTGCTGTCAAGGCCGGGCGAAAGCGGAATGAATCGATGCAGGGAAGTGCGCCGATGTTTGGCGGTCATGGACTCGGGGTAGCGGGGAGCTGGGGGACGGCGGAGGCGCTCAGATTCCGTTCATCATTCCCTTAAGGTTGCCGAAGAAGTTGCTGAGTTCGTCGGAGCTGGGTTCGGCACCGAGGATGTCATCGTAAGTCGTGTGTTCCAGGTGCTCATCATCGAGTTCGCAGATGAAGGAACTCGGTTGGCAGCCGGTTGGCTGGCCGTATTTGATGCGCGTCGAGCAATACGTCAGGGTGAGGTGGTCTTGGGCGCGGGTGATGCCAACATAGAGCAAGCGTCGCTCCTCGTCCTTGGTGCCTTCCGCGACGCTGCGGGTGTGAGGGAGTACGCCTTCTTCAAGGCCGACTAGGAAGACGATCGGGAACTCGAGGCCTTTGGAGGCATGCAAGGTGATCAGGGTGGCTCCTTGCTTGTTTTCGAGATCCTCGTCCTCGCGGTCGGATGCGAGCGCGCTATCGTCTAAGAACGACTGGAGTTTTTTGCCCTTCATGGCGTGCGCGCGCAGGCTGTCGATCACGCTGTGGATCCCTTCGCCGCGTTGTTGGCGCTCGCTATCAGATTTGCACGCGCGTTGGATCCATGGCAGGTATTCGATCTCCTTGAGCAACCCGTCGAGGACGTCGGCCGGGTTTTCCTTGGCCAAATCGATGCGGTTTTTAGCGCCAGCGATCAGGGCGACGAATGCCTCGATGGCATGGCGGGTTTTGGCGGCGATTGAGGTGGTGAAATGCGGGCTGCAGAGCGACTGCCAGACGGATTCGTCGTGTTCGCGGCTCCATTCGGTGGCGAGTACGGCGGTGGCCTGGCCGATTCCGCGGTTGGGTGCGTTGAGGATGCGCAGCAGTGGCACGTCGGCGTCGGGGGAAACGAGGAGTTGGATGTAGGCGAGCACGTCGCGGACTTCGCGGCGGTCGTAGAAGCTTTGAGCGCCGACCATGCGGTAGGGGATTTTGCGTTCGCGCAGGGCGAGTTCGAGCTTGCGGCTTTGGCCGTTGGTGCGGAAGAGCACGGCGAAATCCTCCCATTCGCGGCCGACGGCGCTTTTGCCCGCGAGGATCTCCTCGGCGATGAACTCGGCCTCTTCGTCATCGCCGGGCATGGCGACGATGCGCACCGGGTCGCCGCCCTTGCGGGTTGAGCGCAGGATTTTTTCACGGCGGCCGTGGTTGTGTTGGATCAGGCTGTTGGCGGTGTGGAGGACCGCGTGGGTCGAGCGGTAATTTTCTTCGAGGCGGATGATTTTTGGGTTGGGAAAGAACCGTTCGAATTCGAGGATGTTAGCCACCTCGGCACCGCGCCAGCCGTAGATCGATTGGTCGTCATCGCCGACCACGCAGACGTGGTAGGGCGCGCCGACTAACTGTTGGAGCAGGCGCATTTGGAGCGAATTGGTGTCCTGGAATTCGTCCACGGTGACGCGCCGGAATCGCTCTCGGAAGACGTTGCGGACATCGTCGTGCTCGCGTAGGACTTTTTCGGCTAACAGCAGGAGATCGTCAAAATCCACGGCGTTTTGCGCCCGTAGTTCGTTCTGATAGGCGACGGCCAGGTTGGCGAAGTAATCGTCGTCGAGTTCAGCGGGATCGGTGCCCATGTTTTTGGCCTTGGAGATGGCGCTGAGCACGGTGTCGGGTTTGACTTTTTCGTCGGAGCCGCCCATGCGCACAAGCAGTTGCTTCATCATGCCGATTTGGTCGGAATACGAACAAATCGAAAAGTTGGGTTTGTAGCCGAGTTTATCGATGCCGCCGCGCAGCAGTCGGACGCAGAGCGAGTGGAACGTGCAGACGGTCATGGCGGCGGAGGCCTTTTTGGAGACCATGCCGCTGATGCGCTCGCGCATTTCGCTGGCCGCCTTGTTGGTGAACGTGACGGCGAGGATCTCGGAGGGGGCCACCTTTTTTTCGAGCATGTGGGCGATCCGGCAGGTGACGGTTCGAGTTTTGCCGGTGCCGGCACCGGCGAGGATCATGACGGGGCCGTCCAGGGCTGCCACCGCCTGGCGTTGGGCGGTGTTGAGGGATTCAAAGGAAAACGAAGAGGCCATCGGTGGGCGAATCCAAGCGGGCTGGCAGCGGGGTGGCGAGGACGGAGTTGGGATTGTACGCTTGATGTCGGCGATTGCCCTCGACGGCACGGGTGTCGTGATCCGGTGCTTGTGCTGTCCGAGCGTCCTGCCTACAAGCCCGGTCGCTGATGAAACAAAGGTCCCTGCTCGATGAGTTATCTCTGCGACCCCTATGCTGCGATGGTGCTATGGGCACGCAGTTGCTTTCACGCGGCCTGGCCTGGGGGGACTGCGGCATGCTTTGGAACCTCGATCGCCCGGACGATGTCAGCGCAATCCACCGCGCCTACCGCGCCGCCGGGTGCGACCTCGTTACCACCAATTCGTTTGGCGGCAGCCGCTTCGCGCTCGATCTCCATGGCCTAGCCGACCGGCGCGCACACTTGAATCGTGCCGCAGCCCAGGTCGCGCGCGCCGCCGTTGGCCACCCTGGCTGGGTGCTCGGCAATGTCGGCCCGTGCGGCGATTTTCTGGCCCTCGCCGGCGGCGTGACGGTCGATGAATTACGGGTGGCCTTTCATGTGCAAATGAGCGCGCTGATCGAGGGCGGGGCGGACGCCATTCTCGTGGAAACCCTGAGTGATCCCGCCGAGGCCGTCGTGGCCGTGGAAGCCGCCAAGGCGTGCAACCCGACCATGCCCGTCCTGGTGACATATACTTTCCTTCCGTGCGCCCCGGGCGAATTCCGCACCCTGATGGGCGCCCGGGTGGTCGATGCCGTCCGCGCCGCCACCGCCGCCGGCGCGGACGTTGTCGGGGCGAACTGTGGCATCGACTTGAGCCTTGATGCCTATGTCGTGTTGGCGCGGCAACTCGTCGCCGCCGCCGCCGGAGGGGCTCGCGTGATGGTGCAACCGAATGCCGGTTCGCCAATCATCGCCAACAAGCGCACCTTCTATCGCACCACCCCTCAGGATATGGCTGCCACCGCGACCCAGTTGTTAGATGCTGGCGTGCGCATCGTCGGCGGGTGCTGCGGCACCACCCCAGCGCACCTCGCCGCCATGAGCCAGGCGACGCGTCACGCGACGCGTTAGGCGAATGGTTCACTGAGTATCGAGGGCTGGTTGGGTCGTCCCTTCAGGGCAATGCCTGTGAAGCATTATGTCGGGGTGTGGCG
>JAYSPI010000023.1:0-6906 GCA_043722215.1 Prosthecobacter sp. | reverse complement strand
GGATCTCGCTGAGTGAGGCGCAGGCAGGCTACAACCGTGCGTCACAAGCCGAGCAATACCTGCAGCACTAAGCATCCAGCCTTGCCCGCCATGTCTGCGATGTACGAATCTGAAAAGTTGTTAGCGGAATATCTGTTATTCCATTATGGTGGGGAGCAGGAGATTTTACCGGCGGGGCGCACGTGGCCTGCCGGGATGTGCGAGGCATTGGGTTTTGCGCAGCGCACGGTGGCACATTTTCGGGCGGGGCGGGTGGCGCGCGGTTTGGATTTGGGATGTGCGGTTGGGCGTTCGTCCTTTGCCATGGCAGGTGACTGCGGCGAGGTGATCGGGCTCGACTATTCGCATGCGTTCATACGGGCGGCGGATGCGCTGCGTCGCGGCGAGGTGTTGGCCTACGACCGGCTGGAAGAAGGCTCTGTGAGCACGCGGTTATGCGCGCGGCGCCCGGTCAGGATTGCGGGTGAAAATCTGCGGTTTTGCCAAGGTGATGCGCACGATCTTCCGGCAGGCCTCGGGGGGTTCGAGCGGGTGCATGCGGCGAATCTGTTGTGTCGGATGCGTGAGCCGCAGCGACTGCTTGACCGCTTGCCTGCATTGGTGCGGCCTGGTGGCGAATTGGTGTTGGCCACTCCGTGTTCGTGGTTGGAGGAATTCACTCCGGCGGGGAATTGGCCACCGGGGACCACCTTCGATTGGTTGCGTGCTTCGCTGGAGCCCGCGTTTTCGCTGGTGCGGCAGGTGGAGGAGCCGTTTCTCATCCGTGAAACCGCCCGCAAATTCCAGTGGACGGGCTCGTTGGTGACGCTTTGGCGGCGCGCGGACTAGCCCGACTGGGTGCCTTGCTCGGCGGCTCAGCCACCCAGGGGGACCTCGTCGAAATCGATTTCGCGGACGCGTTTTTTATCGCGGATGAGCTCGACTTGTTGGCGGAGGAGTTCGCGCATTTCCAATCCGCCGGGGATGGCGGGGATCACCAGGTGGTGCTGGGTGCGGTCGGATGTTTCGAGTGAAACCGAGGACAATCCGACTAGGCGCATCCACCAGGCGCGGAGCAATTGCGAGTCTTTGATTCGATAGAGTTCGATTTCATCGACTTGCTGGTTGATCACGCCGCGGGTGATGCGCAGTCGCTCGCTCGTCAATTCAAAGATCTGCGAGTGAACGACCAGGAATTTCCAGAGAGCGAAGGCGAGCGGCAGCGCACTGGCTGCGGCGATCGCCGGGTGCCAAATCCATCCGCCGACGATGGCAGCGGCAGCGACCCACGAGGCGGCAGAGAAGGGTCCGAGGTTCAGCCACTGCGACGAGCGGCCTTGCCATAGTGAATTTTCGGTGGTCATGAGGTTGAGCATGGCGGGCACGGTGTGCCGCCCGCAAGCAGCGAATGGTGGATATTGGGGGAAATCCGGCTGGCTTCGGCGGTGGTTTCGCTTCTCAGTGTGGGAGCACCCATGTTTATCATTTCGATAGCCGCCCTGAAACGCAATGCCGCCATACTTCGCGAAGTCAAAGAGGCGGCCGCTTGTCGAGTCGTGCTGGCGCTGAAAGGGTTTTCCTGTTGGAAGGCCTTTCCCTATGTGCGCGATGATCTCGACGGCTGCTGCGCCTCGGGCGTGTGGGAGGCGTTGCTCGCCCGCGATGAATTTCACAAACAAATCATCACCTATTCTCCGGCCTACGATGACTCGGACATCGCCGCGCTGTGTGAGTTCACTCACCATTTGGATTTCAACTCGCTCACGCAGTGGTTTCGATTTCGCGAGCAAGTGATTGCGCACCCGCGTTTCCTGAGTGGCGACCTCCACTGCGGGTTGCGGGTCAACCCAGAATGTTCGACCGGCCAGACGCCGATTTATGACCCGTGCGCGGCGGGGTCACGCCTCGGCATCACGGCCGAGCAACTCGCCGGGCACGACCTGTCCGGGATCTCCGGCCTGCATTTCCACACGCTCTGCGAGCAAAACTCCGACGCTTTGGAAAAAACCCTCGCCGCGGTGGAGGAAAAATTTGGCCACTTGCTGCGCCTGCCGCAGTTTACCTACCTCAACATGGGCGGCGGCCACTGGATCACCCAGCCATTCTACGACCGCGACCGCCTGATCCGCTTGGTCCAGGAAACCCGCGCAAAATATGCGGTGGACGTTTGGTTGGAGCCGGGTGAGGCCATCGCCATCCACACCGGCGTATTACGCGCTGCGGTGATGGATGTATTCGAGTCCGCTGGCCACCGTCATGCGATTCTCAGCGTTTCCGCCACCGCCCACATGCCCGATGTGATGGAAATGCCGTACCGCCCGGAGGTTTTTCTAGTGGACTCAGCGCCGCCTACATGCCCGGCGCTGCCTGCCGTGGTGCTGCCCGGTGAAGTCTATCATGCCGCCGGCGACCCTCATGCCACCCCCCTCGATTCCCCCACTCAGGTCACCTACCGCCTCGGCGGTCCGACCTGCCTGGCGGGCGACGTGGTGGGCGACTTCACCTTTCCGCGTGAGCTGCGGGTGGGCGATCAGTTAGTCTTTGACGACATGGCCCATTACACGATGGTCAAAACCACCACGTTCAACGGCGTTAAACACCCGCCCATCGCACTCCAACACGAGGACAGTCGCATCGAAATCCTCCGCGAATTCAGTTACCAAGATTTTCGCGACCGCCTTGCGTGATGTTAGGTGTGATGTTGTTATCAACCTATTGGCTAGCGAGCCACGCTTCAGCGATGCGTTTTTCGGAGACCTTGCCGAGGCACGGGATGTCTGGAGCAAAGAGTGAGATACGCAGTTCTTCGAGCGCCCAACCGTGCGGCCACAGCGCGGGGTCATCGGGGGTGGTCGACCAACGGTGAAACCATGGCTGCCACAGGTGGCGCAGGCGCTGTAATTTCTCCAGGTCCTTCAGGATCGGTAGCGAGTTGACCCGGCCAAGGCGCGAGCGGATCGCCTGCAGGTGGCGTGAGTAATTGCGCAGGCGTGAAAACCCGGCGCGCCAGGCGAATCTCTGGCGGAGTAGCCACTGGAGTTGCTCGTCGAGGTCGGTCGCGATTTCTGCTAGGTTGCGGTCGTTGCGGTTGGCGGCAATCCACGCCTGGATCTCGGGCAGAACCACGAACATGTCATCCAGCGATTTGCCGATGGCCGCCGCCGCATCAAACCAATGGCCACGCGCGTGCTCGCCGAGGCGGTGGAAATCGTCGGGCGCTCGCGGAAAGGACCCGCCCACCGCACCTTCGGCTGCTAACAACAACAAATCATCGAGCAAGGTGCCGCCTGCTCCCAACCGTGGCATCTCGACTTTGGCCATCAGCCCGAGCGGGAATTTTTTCCGCAGGTGAGCGACTTGCGGCGGGTGGGCGAGCACGAGCAGTCGAGCGCCGCCGGCGCGGTGGGATTCGTTCGCCTCGGCGGCCCGTTTGAATGCGCGCACGCCGACGCTGGCTCCCTCATCGACGAGAGCGGGGAATGCCGGGCCGCCGGGGGTGCTTACCTGGGCAGGCAGTGGCTCGCCAGTCCACTCACGGATGCCGGAGCGCTCGATGTCGGCATTGGCGACGGCCTCGAAGCGCGCCTGCATCCGGTCGCCGAGTTGCAATTGAATGGCGGTTACGTTGTCGCCCATTGCGAGTTCCTCGCCGTCGTCGTCGCAGACCCAAACTTTGGTCACGAGGTGGGGCGGTAGTTTTGTTAGGTCGTAGGCGTCGGTGGGCACTTGTGCGCCGGTGTGTTGGCGCACGTAATTCGATAGCGCATGAGTGACCGGCACGTCTTTCGGTGCGTACGACCATAATTCGGCGAAACCATCGGCGACCGGGCCAATCGGTTGGCAGATGCGGCGGTAGTCTTTGGGTAGGCCGCGCAGCAGCGACTCCGCCCGCTCGCGCAGATCGCCGTCCACTCCCCAGGCTGGCAACCAGGTTGGCAGTTGCGGCAATTGATCGATATGCACGCCCAGTGTCACGCCGTCATCGCGCTCACCGGGTTGGGCGTGATAGTAAACCTGATAGTCGTCGCCATCGTGGGTCAGGGTGTCAGGGAAGCGGTCCAACCCCAGGGCATCCAAATCCTCATCCAACACATCTGCTAGGCCGAGCATCAGCGCGTCTTGGTGATTTTCTAACCACTTGTAAAACCCATCCGCGGTGTGAATTCCCACCGGGACGTGCTGCTCGAAAAACCTGAGCACCGCGTCATCGCTCCACAACCCGCCGGGGCGGCGTAGTTTTTGTTCGATGGCTTCGATTTCGGTGCGCATGTCGGTGAGGTGATCGACGAAGCGGCCGCCATTGCGCAGTCCGCCGCCTAACAACCCCTCGCGTAGGAAAATCGCGTGGGCGGCCAGCGGGTCCACCCGGCCGTAGTGGACGCGACGCCCGACGATGATCGGCAGTCCGCCGCAGGTCACGGTTTCCTTTCCATAGACTGCACCCTGAGCCTCATCCCAGTGGGCATCGCCAAATTTGCTGTGGCACAGGTGGGGGGCGACTTGTTCGATCCATTCGGGCTCGATGCGCGCAACCCGGCGTGCCCACAAACGCGTGGTTTCGACTAACTCCATGGCCACTAACCACTCAAATTTTTTTGGGATATTAAACAATCCTGACCCTGGGAAGACGGCGAAAACTCCGCCTGCCGCGCTGCGATAGGCTTTGTTTTCCCGGTTCCAGCACCCGAATTGGCGTGGTACCCCGGCTAACAACGCCCGGTGAATTGCCGCATACGGAAGCTGCGTGTCCGCGGCCTGGGTGCGCAACCCGGAAACTCGCCACTCGCGCTCGATCAAATCGGTGAGTTCATCGGCAACGTTGGCCCATTCCATGATGCGGCGGGCATTGAGAAATGCGGGGCCGGCGAATTTGCGCAGCGCATTGCGTTGCCAGCGACCCCGGGCGTCGCGGAACCGTGAAACATCGCGCCATAAGCGCAGCAGACCGATAAAATCACTCTCCACATCCTTCCAGCGAGCGTGGGCCGCATCTGCCTCACGCGTCTTTTCGGCGGGCCGCTCACGCGGGTCGTTCGATTCTAACGCCGCAATGATCGGTAACATTTCTGCTAGGCAGTTCTCTTTGCGAGCCTCAATCAACATCCTCCCGAGCCGTGGGTCCACCGGCAAGCGCGCAATGCGCCGCCCGTAATCGGTTAGGTTTTTCTGGCGATCGAGCGCGCCGACCTCGCGAAGTGTCCGGTAGCCTTCGGCGATGGCCTTGGGGGCCGGCGGGTCGAGAAATGGAAAATCCTCGATGTCGGGCAGGCCGAGCGCCTTCATGCGCAGGATCACTCCGGCGAGCGAGCTGCGGCGAATTTCCGGATCGGTGAAGGCCGGGCGCTCCTCCAACTCGGATTCTTCGTAGAGCCGCAGGCAGACGCCGTCGCGGACCCGCCCGCAGCGCCCTTTGCGCTGGCGGGCGCTGGCCTGACTGACTGGTTCGATTTGCAGGCGTTGCACGCCTTTGGCGGGGCTCCAGCGGTTGACGCGGGCCACCCCGGAGTCGATTACGCAGGCGATCCGCGGAATGGTTAGGGAGGTTTCCGCTACGTTGGTCGCTAGGATCAAGCGGCGAGCATGGCCCGGATTGAACACCCGTTGTTGGTCGCCGAGGCCGAGGCGCGCGAACAAGGGCAGCACCTCGGTGGCCGGATAGCGGCGGCCGTCTAGCACGTCCGCGCACTCGCGGATCTCTCGCTCGCCCGGCAGAAAAACCAGCACGTCACCACGCGGTTCGACCCCGGCTAACCAATCGACCGCACGCGCAACGTGCTGGGGCAAATCCTCATCGTCGCTGGGCGGTAGGAAAAACTCAGCCACCGGAAACATCCGTCCGGGCGCTTCGATTACCGGGGCCGGACCGCGCGCGTTGGCGAAAAACCCTGCGAAGGCCCCGGCATCCAAGGTCGCGGAGGAGATCACCAGCTTCAGGTCCCGCCGCTTATCTAGCAAACGCTTTAGGTAGCCTAACAAAAAATCGATATTGAGCGACCGCTCGTGGGCCTCGTCGAGAATCAACACCTGATACTGGCGCAAATCTGGGTCACCCTGGGTTTCGGCCAAGAGGATCCCGTCGGTCATGAACTTGATGCGCGTCTCGCACGTGGTTAGGTCCTCGAACCGCACCTGATAGCCGACATAGCCGCCCAGTGGTACCGCCAGTTCCTCGGCGACGCGTTTGGCGACGCTCGCGGCGGCGATGCGGCGCGGTTGGGTGCAGCCGATGCGGCCGCCGTCGGGGCCCATTGCCTCGGCGACCATTTTCGGGAGCTGGGTTGTTTTGCCGGATCCGGTGTCGCTGACGACGACGATCACCTGGTGGGCGGTGAGTGCGGCCAAGATTTCTTGGCGGTGTTCGACGACCGGGAGGTCCAGTGGGTAATTCCACTTACCTGAAAATGGATTTATTCCGGCGATCACTCGAGGTGGGGGATGTGGGTTGTGTTGCCCCGCCCAGGGATCGGGGAGGTATGGCAGTCGCGGATTTTGAGTGGGCTCACGACGGCCAGCGTTTGCAGGTCCCTGGGCGCTGGCAACTGTAATCATGGCGGGATCAGCGGGTGACGGGATCATTTGGACCCCCGCCGCCTGATCCAAGACGTCGAGCCATTTGCCACCCGGCAGTGAGTGGGTGTAGCCGGACTCAGCCTTCCCGTTCAAACCGGGATTCTTGCGGGAATTCTGTCAGGATTTGCACCCTGACCCCATTTCAGCGCTCTCACCGTCTCCTATACGGCCTTCTGGCACTCTCGGCAGTAAACATTCTCTCCGAACCTCGATTGATTGGTCCAACAGAACCTCGCCACAACAAATTCCACCGGCTTCGAGCATCGATCACAGATGAGCTTCTTCTTTGGCTTTTTTTCCTCCGCTGTGGCGGCTTCCACATCTCCTTCGCCGACCGGAGCGGCAGCCGGAAATGGC
>JAYSPI010000022.1:0-2752 GCA_043722215.1 Prosthecobacter sp. | reverse complement strand
GCCGGTGATCCATGCGTAGGCGAACATGAGGCATAACAAAACCAGCACGGCCCACCGGCGGGGGACGCCCACCACGCTCAATATCAACCACCCGATGCTACCGACCATTGCCACATGCAGTCCGCTCACCGAAAAGACATGGAGAGTCCCGCTGTTGCGGAAGGCCGAAATCAAAACATCCGCATCCGGTGGAACCTCACCGATGACCACGGCTCGAATCACCATCGCCTCCTGCGAATCCACGCTCAATCCGGCCGTCATCCGGTTGCGAAATCCATGACGGATCTTCGCCCCAAGTGTCGGCCACCACCCGGTGCTCACCCGTTCGCCACCGTTCGTCTGAAAAACAGCTGCCACACCCTGCCTTCTCAACCAGGTCGCACGGTCAAATTCTCCTGGATTTCGGGGGGGCGGCAAGGGTCCAAAATTCCCTCGCGCTTCCACCACGGCCCCCGCCACCGGTGGATCGCCGCGCCCTTCCCAGACGACATGGGTGCCGACCGGTCCGCCGGCGAGTACGCTGGCCGGTGCGGACCAGTACCGCCCGCTCCCTTGACCGTCTTTTAACAGGCTGGCTTGCACCCAGCCACCTGGCGAGCTGAGCAATGCCGCTGCGGCGGCCCGCTGCGAGTTATCCCGCCATGCGAAGCCGGCCACGGCCAGCCACCCGCAAAGCGCCCACGCCAAGCCGCTGCGCCAACCTGCGCTCCAAGCGCCAGTCGCGCCCAGCGCCCCGCCAACTGCCATCCCGGCGAGCGGGTGCCAATCGGCGGCAGCCACGCAAGTGACGGCAACCACTGCGGCTGTAAACAACGGATGCTGGCTGCAAAACCCATGCGCCCGACCGCGTATGCCGGAGGCGGGTTGCGGCATCATGGTCGTGCGTTGCGAATCACGCCACGGTTCCCGAGCCTACCATGGTCGCCGCCGCCTCATGCTCCCACTCGTGGAGCTTGTGGCTGGCATTCGCCGAATGGCGAGTCCCTGGAAATTCGTCGATCACCTGCTGCATGATGGCCACTGCCGAGGCGCGGTCGTCCTCGACCTCGTTGTACAACTCTGCCAGACGAAAGAGGAAATAAGCCGCATCATTGATCTCCCACTCTTGGCTTTCCAAGGCCTGGCGGATCGTTTGCACCGCCGCGGCCGAATTGTTTAGGTGGTCCTTATGGATTTTTGCGATTTCCACCCATGGCAAGCGGTTCAATGGGTCCGCCGCGGCTGCCTGCCGGAAGGCTTCGATCGCCCCCGCGTAATCGCCTTGCGCCAACAGTGAGCGCGCGCCGTGCATCACGTCGCGCTCCGTCATCTCCGCACTATCATAAATGGCATGCGTGAACCGGTGGGCTAGGGTCGGCAAGACCTCCACGACAAAGAAAATCCCGATAAAACCGGCGCTGAGAAATGCCAGCAGCACTCCGTTGAAGATACGCGTGCCCTCGATGCTCTCTTTTTCTGTGGTCAAGGTAGCCGCCTCTTCGTTTTCGCCGCTGTTTTGTAACTGGAGGATGCGCTCGTCCTTCACTTTGATTTCATTGCCCGTGCGGGCGTATAAAAACCAGCTTCCTCCTACTAATAGCAACATCAGCGCGTACATCAGCCATCTTTTCATCCGTGGACGATGGAGTAATTTTGACCCAACCAAAAGCAAAATATCGAGCGTTACAGGAGCCGTGCGTCGCGACCTTCGTCGATCAGTTTCCAAAAGTGCTTGGATTCGGCGAGTTGCTCATCTTCGGCCAGCGGCAGCTTCGAGCGGAACAGGAAATCGGAAAATGTACCCTTGTGTAGAACCCGGTGGACGATCACGGCGCCTTCCTTGACCTCAAAGTAAAACCGGTAATCCTTGGCCCGAAAACGATGCAGGACTCGACCGTTGCGCTCGATTTTCCCAAACCGTTCGCCGCTCAGGCGGTTCAAATCTTCCTCGCTGACTTTAAATTCATCGATCAATTCAAGCTGCTCAAGCGTGCCAAGACTCGACAACTCTGCCGCACTGATTTCATTGAAAACTATCTGGAACACGCGCGCAGGCTAACGTTCCACCGACCCCAAGCAAAGCCCAAACCTCACCTGCTCACGCAGGTATCCAGAGCTCTTTCATCTGTTGTGGCCGAACTGTTGAAATCGGCGCCTCCCTTCTTGGAGGGCGCGGTGCTGATTTTGCGTGGAGTCAACGGGTTCTCAACTAGGGGACGGTCCCTTCTGGGGGGGCGAGCGGCGGGAGAACGGCGGCGTTGACTTTGGCGCTTTGGCGGGCGCGGAAGTTGGCCAGTTTGACCGCCATCTCTGGGTCGTCATTGGCGAGCATGGCCACGGCAAACAGGGCCGCGTTGATTGCGCCGGCTTTGCCGATGGCGAATGTGGCGACTGGAATTCCGCCGGGCATCTGAACCATGGCGAGCAGGGCGTCCAGGCCATTGAGTGAGGTGGCGTCAATCGGTACGCCCAGCACTGGGAGGTCGGTGATGGCCGCGGTCACGCCGGCCAAGTGGGCAGCGGCGCCGGCACCGGCGATCAGGCATTTCACGCCGCGTCCGCGCGCGGTGGTGGCATAGCCGGTGAGTTTATCGAGGGCGCGGTGGGCGCTGGCGATTTCGGCTTCCCATGGGATATCGAAGTCGCGGAGTGTGCGGGCGGCGTGCTCCATGATGGGCCAGTCCGAGGCGCTGCCCATGATGATTCCGACGAGTGGAGTGTGGCTCATGGCGGCAACCTGAAATATCTTTGCCAGCGAGTCAACCGCGGGTGT
>JAYSPI010000021.1:0-9133 GCA_043722215.1 Prosthecobacter sp. | reverse complement strand
GGCGAGGCGGGCGAAGAGGAGTTTGAGGTAGTCGTTGATTTCGGTCAGGGTGCCGACGGTGGAGCGGGTTGAACGGACGTGGTTTTTCTGTTCGATGGCGATGGCGGGGGGGATTCCCTCGATGGCATCGACGGCGGGTTTATCCATCCGGTCGAAAAACTGTCTGACGTAGGGTGAGAAGGTTTCGACATACCGTCGTTGGCCTTCGGCGTAGAGGGTGTGGAAGGCGAGGGAGGATTTTCCGGAGCCGGACGGGCCGGTGATGACGGTGAGTTTGCCGAGCGGGACCTCGAGGGTGAGGTTCTGCAGGTTATGCTGGCGGCATCCGCGTAGGCGGATGGTAGGGGCAGGAGTCGCGTGAGATGGCACGCGGTGAATCTAGGTGAGAATGGCGCGTGCGCGAGCGGAAGTCTCAGTTGGGCGGAGGGGCGGGAAGCGCGGGGGCCGCGTTGGCGCGGTTGAGGAGGATGTTCGGTAAATACGATTTATCGTAGTGAGCTTTATGGATTTCCGTTTGGACGGCGATGATGGAGTATGGGTTCGACTCGGTGTTGAGGCGATCGAGATATTTTTGGAGAGCGCTGATGTAGGCTGGGGTTGATTTGGCGAGTGACTGTTGGCAGATGTGGTCGATGCTGGATTGGCTGGCCAGCGACTGCGAGTGGATGGCGGCAACTCCAGGGATGATAGAGAACGAATATTCAAGGGTTTGGGGGACGCGCCCGCCATTGCCTTTCAAATGCTCGAGGGTTTGGCTGCGTTCCTCATCGGTGAGTTGGTTGGCCGTGCTGCGGAGGACGGCTTTTTGATATGCGTCGAAGTTCGATTGAATGCTGGCGTGGTATTTGGCGAGAATCGGAGCCGACTGTGCAAGGATGGCTTGCCGCGCGGCGATGATCGTTTGCTTGACGGCAGGTTTGACGTCTGCCGCAGCATCGGGGGCGGCATCGGGGGCCGGCGTGGTGTCGGGGTCTAGCATGATGTCAGGGGTCGCTTCAGGGAGCTCTGAGGGGGTGACTTCAGCGACGGGAGCGGGTGTCACAGCGGGTGTGACTTCAGGCGCTGGGGCGGGTGGGGGCGTGGGAGTCGGGGTGACGTGAGCCACGGGGGGGGGCGTGACGGTGCGGGCGGCTTTTTTGGATGGACGCGGAGCGAAATATTGGTAAGCGGCGGCGGCGATTACGCAGGTGAGCAGGAGGAGGAGGATTTGTGGCAGAGAGGAGGATTTTTTGGGGCGGGTTTTGGCTTTGGTGCGACCTGGGACGGCGCGGGGCGGGCCTGGGTTGTGAGTGGCGGGGCCGGGTCGATGGCCGGGGGATGGCGCGATGGAGCGCAGATCATTAGCGATTTCCGCCGCGCTGTTGTAGCGGCGAGTCGGCATTGGATCGGTGGCGCGGCGGATGATGGCATCAAAGCGAGGGTCGCAGGGGATGATGACGGATGCCGGGCGGGGGTCATCGGCGGGTAGGCGGCCGGTGAGTAATTCATGCAAAAGCACGCCGACGGAGAAGATATCTGCGCGATAGTCCACGGATTGTGGGGTGTTTACGACTTCGGGCGCGGTGTAGTGGGGTGTGCCGAAGATCCCTTCGCCAACCTCGATGGTTCTGCCGATCGGGTGGGCGAGGCCGAAGTCGCCGATTTTGGGTTCTGCGGCTTGGTCGAGCAGGATGTTGGACGGTTTGATGTCGCGGTGGATGATGCCATGGCTGTGGGCATGGGCGAGGCCCGCGCAGATGCCAGAAACAAGGCGGATCACTTCCAACGAGTCGATAGCGAGGCCGTGAGCCGAGTGGTAGAGCGATTTGCCCGGCACATATTCCATGATGATGAAGAGCATGCCGTTGATTTCACCGAAATCATACACGCCGATCAGATTCGGGTGATTGAGGCGGGCCATGGCTTTTGCTTCTGCTTCGAAGCCTGCGCAGAATGCCGTATCGGTCGTGAATTCTTGGGGTAGAATCTTGATGGCGACCAGCCGTTCGAGCGACTTTTGGAGGGCCAAATAGACAGCTCCCATGCCGCCGGTGGCGATTAATCCGTGAATTTCGTATCCTGGGAAAAATGGGGCGAGATCTTCAGGTGCAGGAGCAAGGAAGGTCATATTGGGCTCGTGGATATCGCTCATGATAGAAATAGGGCAGCTTACTAATGTGTGGATGGAAGCGTAGGACGACTTAATCCTTGTTTTCAAGGGGAATAACAACGTAGCCAACTCAGATCGATGGAGGTGGGAGATGTCCGGGGCGTGTGACTTGAATTTTTCCATTGGCGTGAGAGGACAAGACGTCGCAGGGTTGTGGCGTAGCACGCCCTTAGCCATATATGACCGATCTTACCGAATGGGTTCTCGCCGGCGGATTTGCGACCGCTTTTGGCCTCTTTGTGACCACAGCGTACATGCGTAGGCTGGGTGCCAGGGGTAGGGCCTCGGGGGGGGGGGCGTTGGCGGCGGTGATGCCACCGGAACTCCCGAGAGGCAGGGTTCCAGTGTGGTTTTACCGGTCGTGGGATTTGATCGGGGTGGCGGTGGTCTTTGGGGTGTTCGGAGTGCTTGTGTTAGGGTCGGTGGCAAAGGCACCCGAGTCGGTGGAGGGGTTGAAGCCGGTCACACTGGTGGTCAATATTGGGTTTCAGTTCATGATGGCGGGTGGTGTGGCCATGATGGTGGTCAAGCGGGTGGGGTGGGTGACATGGCTGGGCTTGAGGTGGCGGGGTTGGCCGTGGGTATTTTTGATTGCACCGAGTGCAGTGGTTTTCATGTGGGCGGTTTTCGGTGGGCTGGAGGTGGCAGGTTATATGGACTGGATGGAATCGCTGGGGGTGGAAACCGTTCAGGATGCCGTCAAGCTTTTGCAGCAATCGGAGGACCCGTTGATATTGGGTTTGATGGCCTTGGCGGCGATTGTCGCGGCGCCGGTGTGTGAGGAGATTGTGTTTCGAGGGTATTTTTATCCGGTGATGAAAAAGTTTGCTGGGGCGTGGACGGCGGGGGTGTGTTCGGCCATCGTTTTTGCGTGTGCGCACAGCAATTTGACGGCGGTGTTGCCGTTATTTATGTTTGGAGGGGTGTTGGTGATTCTCTACGAGAAGACGGGATCGTTGTGGGCATCCGTGGCGGTGCATTGCTGTTTCAACAGCGCCACGGTGGTCGGCCAAATCGCCGCCCGCTACTATCACCTCCCTCTCAATGGCTCGCCATGATCACGCTGCGCGATATCGGTGAAGACGCATTGATTGCCCGGGTCATTGGTTTGGTGCCAAGGGACCCCGTCTCTGCTGCTGGCCCGGGCGATGATTGTGCGGTGATTGATCTGGGGCCCACGCATGCGACCCTCCAGTTATTAAAAACCGACGCGTTGGTCGAGCGGGTGCATTTTTTGGCGGCCTCCCCGGCGCGGGCAGTGGGGTGGAAGGCGGCGGCGCGGGTGGTTTCGGATTTTGCGGCGATGGGCGGGCAGCCGGAGCGGTTTTTGGTGACGGTGGCGTTGCCGTCCACCACCGAGGTTGCGTGGGTGGAAGATTGTTACCGCGGTATCGGCGATTGCCTGCAAATGTTTGGTGGGGTCCTCGCTGGTGGCGAAACCTCCAGCGTTCCCCCCGGGTCGGCTCCGGTCATTTCCATTGCGGCGACTGGCAGCGTCCGGCGCGAACACCTAGTCCTCCGCTCGACCGCTGCTGCAGGTCAAATCTTATTGGTGACCGGGTCGCTGGGTGGATCGTTCCCGCTCCGGCACCTCGAGTTTATCCCGCGAATCCAAGAATCATCGTGGTTGGTCTCTCACTTCAAGCCGACCGCCATGATGGATGTATCCGATGGCTTGTCCAAGGATTTACCGCGCTTGGCGACCGCGTCCGGGTGCGGGTGGGTGCTCGATGAGGACGCCTTGCCGCGGGCGGCAGGCTGCTCGATTGGCCAAGCGTTGGGGGATGGTGAGGATTTCGAGCTGTTGCTGGCGCTGGCACCCGAGCGGGTGGCTGGCTTGCTGGCGGCTTGGGCAGAGGAGTTTCCGGAGGTGCCGCTCACGGTGATCGGGCGCTTAACGGGCCCGGTTGGGGATGGGCGGGCGCTGGTGGGTGGGTGGGAGCACTTTGCGGCGGATTGCTCACGGGCGGCGCGGTGAGCGGTTTTTCCGATACGGCATCGGGTTGTCGCGGGGAATGAAAAACGGGTTCAGGCGGGCTTGAGCTTGCTATTTTTTGGAACTGCGCCAGCATGAAAATTCAAACGATTCGCTCCGCCGTGACTGTTGAGATGTTGGCGGAAGGCGGGTTGCTCCCTAAGAAGCACACCATGACTCAGGATTCTTCATCTTCATGCGCGATCGACGCCTCGGCGTTGCCGCCGATTATTCAAGGCGGCATGGGGGTTGGTGTGTCGGGGTGGCGCTTAGCGCGGGCGGTTGCTCAACAGGGGCAACTGGGTGTGGTCTCAGGCACGGCTTTGGATTTGTTGCTGACGCGTCAGCTGCAGCTTGGCGACATTGGCGGCCATTTGCGGCGGGCCTTGGCGGCATTTCCTTATCCCGAGATTGCGGGGCGCGTGCTGGATCGGTATTTCATCCCTGGCGGCAAGGATGCAGCTGCAGCCTTCAAAGCGCAGCCGATGATCTCCCACGAACCCTCGCGTTCGACGCAGGAATTGGGGATCGTGTCGAGCTTCGTCGCAGTACACCTCGCCAAGGAAGGCCACAGCGGCATGGTGGGTATCAATTTGCTAGAAAAAATCCAGACGCCCACGTTGATGGCGTTGTATGGAGCGATCCTTGCGGGCGTCAATGTGGTGCTGATGGGGGCTGGTATTCCGCGGCAAATCCCCAAAATCCTCGACGATATGGCAGCCGGCAAGCCGGCGGCCATGCGACTGGACGTCACCGGGGCAACTGAACCGATCTTCATTCGTCTCGATCCGTCGGAATTCGGTCCGCTGCCTGAGCTGACACGGCCATTATTTTTGGCGATTGTCTCGTCGCCGGTGCTGGCAGAAAATTTACGTCGCAAGGCGTCGGGCAAGGTCGATGGTTTTGTGGTGGAAGGCGCGACGGCCGGTGGCCACAATGCGCCGCCGCGCGGGCCGATGCAACTCACGCCGGCCGGGGAGCCGATTTATGGTGAGCGCGACCGGATTGATCCGGCAAAGTTTGCTGAAATTGGGTTACCCTTTTGGTTGGCCGGCGGCTACGGTCGGATCGGCAAACTTCGTGAAGCGCAGGCGATGGGTGCCATGGGCATCCAAGCGGGCACGGCTTTTGCATTTTGCGAGGAGTCAGGATTTGAACCCGTGCTCAAGGCCGCTATCATCGCTTCCATCAAACGCGGCGACATTAAAATCCACACCGACGCGCTTGCGTCACCGACGGGTTTCCCGTTCAAGGTGGCGCAGATTCCGGGCAGCATCGCGGAGGAAACGGTCTATCAGGATCGCGAGCGCGTGTGCGACCTCGGCGTGCTCCGTGAAACCTATCAGAAACCAAGTGGTGGCGTGGGCTTCCGGTGTGCCTCCGAACCTGAGTCGCACTACATTTCGAAAGGTGGCAACCCCGCCGACACCATCGGTCGAAAGTGCCTGTGTAACGCCCTGTGTGCGTCCGCAGGTATCGGCCAACTCCGCGATGGCGAGGTGGAAGCCCAGATCATCACCATGGGCGACGACCTCGACCCAGTGCGCGAAGCTTTGCTCGCTGGCCGTGATAGCTTCACCGCCGCCGAAGTCATCGCACGCATGCTGGCCTAGTCGGTCGAGGGTGGCAACGGCCGGCCGCTGCGGCGTGGGCATTTGCTCGCAGGTTTACCCGGGTCGTCGTTGCGGAGGAAATATTTCATCATCGCGGCAAGCCAGCACAGGGCGCCCAGCGCCCACGCGCAGGCTGCATAGATGTGGTGGGAGCTTCTCACGCTTGGGAGAAAATCGGCACTCATCCGGGTGGCGGCGGCGAGGACGAATAATCCGATCACCCAGCGTAACCAGACGATTTTACCAGCGAGTAAGTCGTGGCGGTTGGCGTGGCCGAGGACGATGCGTGCGCCGGCGGCTAGGGTGGCGCAGCCGAGGCCGGCAGCGAAAAATAAATGCATCGATCCGATGCGGGCGAGCGGCCAGACTGCGGCGCAGCCACAACCGGCGGTGAGGGCGAGGATGGCCCAGCGGATGGCGTTGCCTGGGGTTGTGGCGCGAGTTGTGCGCCGGCAGGCCGGGGTTTCGACGGCGAACCACACGCCGATGACTGCGGCACGCAGCAAGTGACCGGCCATCGCCAGGCCGCCCACCTCCAGAGCAAAACTCAGGGTGATCGCCAATCCGGCGGTCATGGCGGCGAGTGCTCGCGGCCACCATCCAGCGGGCGGGGTGAGGGACGCGTCAAACGAGTGACTGCTGGTCATGCCGAAAAACCTTGGCAATAAGTATGGACCAATCCCTAGCAACGGCAGTAGCGGAAATCCTTGAAATAGCCACAATCTCTCCCACGCCAGTTGGGATCCACTAGGGGGGTGGCTGCCTGCCAGGAAACCCGTGGCGACTGCCGCGCCGAGGATGCCTGCGATGGCCAGTACGAAGCCTGGAGGCGGGGTGTCGCGATGGCCATGAACCCAGCGCGCCACCATGCCGCCGCCCGCTACCGCTAGCAGCGCGCTGAACGCGCAATCGCCCGCAGCCACGCGCCCTACGGCGTGGCTGGTGACGGTTAGCGCCCACATTAGCAGCAGTACGCCAAACTCAGCGCCTGACCACGAGCGGTTGCCGGTGAGACGCGGGAAGGCGGTGCCGATGAACCCTAGGATAAAAGCACCCAAAAACCCCTCGATCATCATGCGCGAATGAGCCTCGCCCGGGTAGAAGTTGAGTTGTCCGGCATACAGCATCGGCCACATCAATACTCCCCAGAGGGCAGCTAGAATTCCCAGCGGAAAAAAGATCCGATACGGCTCGTCCAATACCATCCCCCAGATGCGCTTCATCCACGAACCATGGCGGCCGTCAATACCGCAATTCAAGAATCAAAATTCTAGGATTGTCGCGCGAGGGGTGGTTTTTTGATGGGTCCTGCTGACATCGGTCTTTGACGTGAGCGGGTTGGATCGCCAAGATCGCGAGCGATGACCTCGCAAGAAGCCCTCGTCGCACTCAACATGCTGCCTACGATCGGCCCGATCCGGACCCGCCGGTTGCTGGAAGCATTTGGTCAACCGGCGGCGGTGCTAGGCGCGGCGGTGGATCGTTTGATGCGGGTTGATGGGATCGGCGAGGAAAGCGCGAAAATTGTGCACGGGTGGCATGACCATGCGGACCCCTCGGCGGAGATTCAGGAGGCCGTCGAGCGTGGGATCGCGATCGTGACCCAAGATGACGATGACTACCCCGCGCCGTTGCGCGATACCTACGATCCGCCGCTCCTGCTTTATGTGTGGGGGCAACTTGAAGCGCGCGATCGCCATGCCATCGGTATCGTCGGATCGAGGCGTACGACCCACTACGGCACGCATGCGACCCAGATGCTTTCCTATCAGCTTGCGCAGGCCGGGTTTACCATCATCTCTGGCCTGGCCCGCGGGATCGATACCGCCGCGCATGAAGCGGCCATCGCCGCCAATGGCCGCACCGTGGCCGTGGTCGGCTCCGGCCTAGGCAAACTCTACCCACCTGAAAATCTCGGCTTGGCAGAAAAAATTGCGGCGGGCCACGGAGCGGTGGTGTCTGAGTTTCCGCTGCACACCGCGCCGGACAAGCAGACATTTCCGATGCGCAACCGGATTGTCGCCGCCTGGGTTCGGGCCTTGTTAGTGGTTGAGTGCCCGGCCTGGTCTGGTGCGCTGATCACTGCGAACCTAGCGACGGAATATGGCAAGCCGGTCTTTGCGGTGCCTGGTCCGATCAACCAAGCGACTTCTGCGGGCTGTAATCAACTCATCCGTGACGGGGCCACGCTCGTGTGCGACGCCAGCCACATTTTGGATGACCTCGGGGAGTTGCCATTTGGGCACCACTCGGGCGCGCCGCAACCCACCGCCGCGGTGCCTGAGTTGCCACCGGACGAAGCGGTGGTATGGGCTGCTGTGACCGACGATGAGTCGCCGGTGGACCGCATCATCGAACGCTGCGGACTCCCCGCCCAGGTCGTGAGCGCCACCCTGATGAAGTTGGAGCTACGCCGACTGGTGCGCGCGTTTCCCGGGTTCCGCTATGCCCGGCGGTGAGCCTAAGGCATCAAAGCGGACGTTTGACCGGCGGATGCTGACTCTCCTTCACCGGCATGATTTCCACGATTTTTCCATCCATGATCATGTGGATTGGCGTATGGGTGGTGGCAGCCACGGCTTTGGCCCGGGTGGGCGGCGCGAATCATGGCTTGGTCGGCTTGTTGAATTCAGTGGCTTGCTTTTATGGCAGGTCGCTGCGGTGGATGGGGTAAATCCATTCATCTTTTCAGATCCCACATCGGAGTTCGGGGTCAGCGTCTGTCGTGGCGGGTTCGTTGGTTAGAGTCGCCGGGGAGAATCCCGCCTGAGAGGCCATCATTTGGCGACGGCAGTGAGGGCCTCCCGGCGTTGCTGCCGTCGGTGCTCTGCCGGGCTCATCTGATGGCGGTGGGTAAACGACCGCGTGAGGTAATTTCCGCTCGAGAAGCCGATGGTCGCCGCGATCTCCTTGATAGTCATCTTACTGGTGCGCAGCAGGTCACACACTTTTTCGTCGCGGCGCAGAGCAATCTCCTGCTGGACGGTGCGGCCAAGGTGCTTGACGAAGGCCTTGAGCATGCCCCGCTCGCCGAGCCCTGCATGTGCTGCTACCGCCCCGACGGAAAGGTTTGGATCGGTTAGGTGGCTAGCGATGAACATACATGCCTTGGCAACGTGCACGTTGTCCACAGCAAGGATGTCGGAACTCCGGCGAATCACTACTTCGGTGGCAGTGGGAATGATCCGGTGGCGCTCAAGCGCTTGCCCGTCGAGGATCTCATCCAAAAAACCCGCCGCTTGATAGGCCAGTTCGGCTAAGTCAAATCGCACGCTCGACAGCGGCACCTGGCTCACTTCGCAGAGCAATTCATCGTTGTCCACGCCCATTACGGCGACTTGTTCGGGGACGAGCAAGCCGAGGTCGCGGGGCCGCGCAAATTTTTTTCTGTAAAAG
>JAYSPI010000020.1:0-2126 GCA_043722215.1 Prosthecobacter sp. | reverse complement strand
CCGGCTTCACGATCGAGTCCAACACCGTGAGCCCAGACCCGTCCCGACCCACCAAATACATGGCCAGCGAGGACCTCCTTATCTGCGCCAAATACCACCACCGCAATCGCCTCCACTGGGGTGGAATCATCCCCTTGGTCGGCAGCCAGTGGGACGAAATCCTCCTGCCGGCCCTTGCCACCGGGCGCGTCTTTTTTGGTAGCGTGGGTGCCCCATACCACCGCGTCACCGCAGGCCCACCCCTGCCGGTCGAGGCAACCTGGGAACTCCTCTCGAACGGCAATTCGCGACCCATCCTCAAGCTGCCGTCCGCAACCCTCAGCGTCATCTTCTCTGAGCCACTCCGCTATCTTGACACCGCAACCCACCAACTCGGCGACCTCAAAAGCCACCTCCCCGCCGCCGTGCTCAGAGCTTGGACCCACGGCCCGCCCATCGCGCCCGAAGCCCTCTCTGAGGTCAGCCGCCGCCTTGAGGCTATCTCGCCCGAGCACCCGCTGCCCCTCCCCACTGAGCGAGCCGTGCGGCATCTCACCGGCTTTGTCCCCACGCCCTCCCTCCACATCACCGAGGTCTCCATGGGGGGCTTTCTCAAACGTCACCTCGGTGGCGTCATCAAATTCCAATATCCAGGCAGTCCGGCGTTGTCGCCCCTTGGCATCGACGCCCCCCCCGTCGCAGCGTGGATCGAGGACGACACTCGCGTCATTCTGCAACGCGATGCCCATGCGGAAACCGCGCTCGCCGACGACCTCGCCGCCAGCGGGCTCACCGTGCTGCATGAAATCTTCCTCGACTACGAGCTCAATGACACCAACCGCCATTCCGTCATCCTGAATATCACCAACGCCTCGTCCAGCGATTGGTTGGAATGGCTCACCAACCTACCCTGCCGCCGCCTCGAAGCCGCCGGATGGACAATCACTACCGACCCCTCACTCGGCCTCACCATCCATGACATCCACGACTTTTTCCCCGCCCTCGACGCCGACCCCGACCACGGCATCGATTGGTTCCGCTTCGATGTCACCGGTGAGTTCGATGGCAAGCGCATCAGCCTGATCCCACATCTTGCCCGTGCCATTGCCGAAGATTGGCACCTCCGCTACCCAGACCCCGCCTCCATCCCTGAATCCCTACTCCTACCCTGCGACCAACTCGCCGACGGGCATATCCGCTTCCCCGCCCACCGCTTCCTCGAAATGGTCGAGCTGGTCCGCCACCTATTCCACGGCATGCCCCGCGGCGATGGCCCGCTGCGCCTCGACCGCCTTGGTGCCGCCGGCGTCGCCGATTCGCTCGCCATCGACACCTCGGAAACCACCCGCTCACTCGCCGCCCTCGGGCGCAGCCTGCGCGATATCCACGGCCTGCCAAGCGCCGCAGTTCCCGCCACCATCCGCGCCGACCTCCGTCACTACCAGCTTGAGGGGTTCCGCTGGCTGCAATTCCTCGCCACCCACAGGCTGCACGGCATCCTCGCCGACGACATGGGGCTTGGCAAAACCCTCCAAACCCTCGCCCACCTCGCCGCCGAATCCGCCAAATCACCCGACCGGCCGTCACTCGTCATCGCCCCCACCTCCGTTGTCCCAAACTGGGCCGACGAAGCCGCCAAATTCGCCCCCCACCTTAAGGTGCTAGTCCTCCACGGCGGCGACCGCGCGGAACACTTCGACCAAATCCCTACCGCAGATATCGTGCTCACGTCGTACCCACTGCTGGTGCGTGACTTCGATCACCTGTCGCGCCAACTGTGGCACACCCTCGTGTTAGATGAAGCCCAGTATATCAAGAACCCACGCGCGCTCAGCGCCCAATGCGCGTGCAAACTCCAAGCATCCCAGCGGCTTTGCCTATCAGGAACACCGATGGAAAACCACCTCGGCGAACTCTGGAGCCTGATGCGCTTTCTGATGCCCGGACTGCTTTCCGACGAAAAAACCTTCAACGCGTTCCTCCGGAAACCGATCGAACGCGACCACTCGCGCGAGGCGCAAAGCGCCCTCAACCACCGCGTCGCGCCCTTGATCCTGCGCCGCACCAAAGACCAAGTCGCCACCGAACTCCCTGCCAAAACCACCCTCATTCACGGCATCGATCTGAACTCCAAACAAACCGACCTC
>JAYSPI010000019.1:0-12309 GCA_043722215.1 Prosthecobacter sp. | reverse complement strand
GTTTTTACGTGGTGACGCCAGATTCGCCATCCTGCGAGGAGGACGAGAGCGGCCATCAGGACCCAGGATATGAGATCATGAATCATCGGTCGAGGCGCTGGTGAGAAAAGATGCCGGGTGAGACGGCGATCTGGTAGTGTTTCTTCTGCCAATGCGCGCAGTTGAGGTTTTTCTCGAAGTCCTGAAACCCATTGACTGTCCTGCTAGATGGGTGGCGATCCGCGAAGTCCAGCAGGTCACCCAGAAATGCGCGCGACACCAGGGTCGGTTGATTGGTCCACGGCAGGACCGAGCTGTCGACGATGAACGAGTCACCTATCTTATGGATATATTTTGGATGTTTGAGCTCGGGGTGTTCCTCAATGTAAACCGAGCGGCCGATCCATTTGCGCGCTTTAAGCGGGCGGAGCAGGCGGCGCAGGCATCTGACCCATGGGTCGGCGGTGGATAGTTGTTCGCTGTTGGCCCAGCCTAGCGCTTGTTGTTCGATGGTATAGAACCGTGAGTATTCGGAGGCGGCTCGGATCGGTGGACCTGGGTGGAAACGACTCCGCACGCGGGCGAGATCGGCAGCGCCGGATTGGAGTAGCGCTAGTGATTCTGTTAGGCGTTGATAGGCTGTTTCGCGGCTTTCGCGCAATAGGCAATCGTTTTCGAGGACGATTACATATTCAGTCTGGATGCTTTCATAGGCGAGGCGGAAGCCGGCCATGATGCCTGCATTGTGAGGTTTTCCGACATAGCGGATTTGGAGGTCGTCGGCCAATGCGCGGTCAGGAGCGCTGATTTCCTGAAAACATAACACGACATCCTCAAACAATGATAGAAAATCGTTTTCGAGGTAGGTTCGCAGGCTATTTCTGATGGTTTCAGGGGATCTCCAACTCAGCACGGCGATTCCGATAGGTAATATTTTGGAGGTGTCCATGATGACAGGGTGATCTTCAGAATCCACGCAGGCGTTTGGCGAGGCCGCGGGCAGCGTCGATGATTTGGCCGAGTCGTGACGAAGCATGGTGGAGGTGGCGGAGTGCGATGAATGCGAGCGGCGAGCAGATCAGGGAGGGCACGTGGAGGAGGTGCGCGCCGGTGGCGAGGTAATCGGTGGAGCGTTGTGCGATATCGGAAAACCCAGGCTGTTGGTGGATCACGGCGGGGGAGATGCAGGTCACGGCAAAGTGACGCGACAGGACGGTTTGGTACCAGCGGTCGATGGCCCGGTGGCGGGCGAGCCACGGCCAGAGAGTCATGTGATCTGGCAAGTGGTCGAGTATCCACCCGCGCGGCTCACGTTTGATCAGATAGGCGTGGGTGGTGGTGCAGCCGGAGATTTCGATTAGGTTGTGGGAGTCATTGATGGCATCGACGACCCGGCAGGGGGCGACGGGGTCGGTGTACCCGAGATAACAGACTTGCCACGCGCCGTCGTTGCGGGTTAATGCCTGAGCGATGGAGTGGAGGTTGGCGCTGAGGGATAGGTCGATGGCTACGTCATCTTCGAGGATGAGGATGGTGTTCCACCCGTGGTCGCGCGCGAGGGCGAGCGCGCGCTGGTGTGATAATATGCAGCCAGCGCGGGCGGCCCAAGTTAGGTCGCGCGGGCGGCCGCGAAACCATGGCTTCACGCCATAGCCGGGGAGAGTTTGGCCGAATACCGCAGAGATGCGGTGGATTTTTTCGTTAGGGATGATTGCAGCGGTGGATTCGAGGAATGCTTGCCAGCGATCTGCGCGTTGATCGAGGTTGATGAGTAGAACCGCATCAATGAGATTCCAAAAAGTAGCAGGTGAATGCAGGTGGGCCACAGCGCGTCAGAAGTTAGATTTTCCAGTAGTTAGAGATCCACGGTGAGGGTCGCATGTGGTGGTGTGGCTTGCCATCGTGATACCCGTCGCGTGCTTCATCGGGGTCGGGGCGGCCGTGAAACACGAGGATTTTACAGGAGGGCGGCGGCTTCGGGGTCAGGATGAGATTGAGAGGGAAGGGGGTCCGGCAGTGGCGTTTGTAGCTGCGGGTCCAGGAATCGGGCCACCAGTGGACCTCCTGCATGGCATAGGTGAGGAACGCTTGTTCGGTGTTGAAGATGGAGGTGTCTTCGGCGCGGGCGATTTCCCGCAGAAAGGTATCATAGACGTCCTGGGAGGCTCCGGCTTCAAAGCGGAACACCGAGGAGTTGCCGACGTGCGGGCGCCTGCCGAGAAGCTCTTTGCGCGCATTGACCCAGTTGTGGATGATGCAGTATTTTCCTGGGTGGTAGTCAAAAAAGCAGTCGAGGTCATCCATGATGATGACGTCGAGATCGAGGAAGAGGGTTGGGCCGCACATGCCGCCGAAGCCGTTGGCAGTGACCATGAGTTTGACGAGGATGTCGGGCCATCCGCGTTTGACGCCCGGATTGGGCGGGAACGGGACGATTTCAATCGCGTCATTCAGGCCGGATGGATCATCGGTGCAGCAGAAGAAGCGTGCGGGCCGGTGGAGGTGACGGCGTACCGAGGCGTGGAGAGTATTGACATAACTCGCCGGATAGCGGGTTCCCCATTTGAGGCAAAGAATGTTGACGGTAGGCTCAGCAGTCATAATGAATGGATTGCGATATCACTGGGGTGACCAATCTAGCAGTTCTTGATAGACGCCGACGGTTGAGTGGCACATCGCATTGAGAGTGAATGGGGCGGTGACGGGCAGTGGGCGCGGGCGGGTTTGGAGGATCGTGCGGGTGGTAGCAAGCAATTGGTCGCGATGGGCCAGCGGCACGCGACCGGCGGGGAACAAGGTGTCGAGCAATTCGCCGACGCCGCCGCAGGCGTAGCCGGCGACGGGTTTGCCGAGGGCGATGGCCTCCAGTACGGTGCGGCCGAAGGATTCCGGTTGTTGGGAGAGGGCGCACACCAGATCGCTGACGGCCATGATTTCGCGAATGTCGGAGCGGTGGCCTAAAAACGTCACTTGGTCGGCGATGTCGAGGGTGGCGGCGCGTGCGTGCAGGTCGGCGAGGTAGGCGCGTTTTTTTGGGTGGGTGTCACCCGCGATCAGTCCGTGCACAGGAATCCCCGCGTGCTTTAAGGCCGCGATCAACCACAGAAAATCATCATGGCCCTTGAGGCGTGTGAGTCGCCCGGGAAGCAGCAAGACGTGTTTTCCCGCTAACCCGGGGTGGGCAGTGCTCCATGCGTCAAGCCACGCGTCGGACGGTTCAAACCCCACCTGATATGATTGCGGATCGATCCCATGCAAAATGGTCCGGATGCTCGACGGGCGGGCTGCGGGATAGTTTTCGTTGATATATTGGCGGACACTTGCGGAGACAGCGATGACTCGTTCACCGCGGGTCATGATTGCGGAATACGGGTTCGTGGAGTAAAACCCATGCACTGTGGTAACCCACCGCGGCCGGGTTGCCGGGTCCATGCCGCGCCACGCGAGCCAGGCCAGCCAGGCCGGGACCCGCGAGTGCGCATGGAGGATGTCGGGGTGCTCGCGGGTTAGCAGCTTGCGCAGGGCGCGTACCTGCATCAGCGAGGCGAGCGACTTGCGATGCACCGGCAATTGAATGTGGCGGGAGCCGGTGGACTGTAATTCATTGACCATCCGGCCGCCGTTAGAAATCACGATCGATTGGTGGCCTGCTCGCGCCAGATAGTCTGCGACTTCCATGACGCAGCACTCAACGCCCCCGGCATTGAGCTCAGGCAGAATTTGGATGACTTTCATGGTGAGTACGGCAGGGCGATAAGCGGGATGGACTCCAGTCGGGCGGCTTGATGCAGAGGGGGGTGGGTCGCGGTGGTTAGAATATAATCTAGCGGCAGGTCAGCCGCTAGATCGATGGTGCGGATCATGGCGCGTGGTGCTGCGTGTCGCTCGCTGGCGGGTGGCACGCGGTGGATGCGGGTGGTGTCAGGCAGCCAAGACGGCAGGGATTGGTGGGGGGTGAGGGCGGCTTCGTAGATCACGTCGGCATGGGACCATGCGGCAGGGAGTTGCCAGGAGGGGGAGCCATCGGCCAACCACAGCAGGGCGCGGTGAGGTTTGGCGGTGGGGGTGGAGGTTTCTGGGCCGAGCCAGTCACGAATGGAATGATGTTGGTTGATGTTCACCTTCCATCGTTCTTGGAACCAAAAAACATCCACTGGGCTGGCCGTCATCGCCTGTTCCAGTACCTCCATGCAATGGTTGGTGGTCGGTGGGGGAGGCACCGGCATGAAGCGCGCGAGCCATTTTCCCGGTTGTTCGGTGGTCACGGACAGAGCGAGCACGGCGGCTTTCGAGCGCCGCGCCAAGAGGCTGGGCAGCGGGCTGGCGCGTGTGAGGCGGCCGAAGAAGGGCACTCGTTCGCCCTGAATGCCGACGCGTTGGTCGGCGAGGATGCCGACGATGCCGCGCTCGCGGAGGAACCCAGCGACGTGGAGTGGGTTGTCGCGTTTGGAAAACATGCGGGTGCCATCGGCCTCGCGGCGTTTGAGGACTCGTTCGTCGAGCACCTCGTTATTCAGCGGGCGATAGAATGCGCCGGCGCGGGACGTTGTGGGGAACCAGTGGACGAGTCGGCTGAGGACCTCCCAGTTGCCCATGTGGGCGAGGAGAAGGACCACGCCATGTCCGCCTGCGAGCGCTTGTTCGAGCAGGGGCAGGTTTTCGACTTCAATGACCTTGTTGAGTTGGGCGGGGGTGAGGCGGGCGGTGTGGGCTGCTGAAATCAGGTTGCCACCGGTGCGGCGGCAGCAGTCTTTGGCCAGGCGCCGGAGTTCGGGCAGCGATTTTTCGCCGGCATAGGCGATGCGCAGGTTGCGTAGGATTACCTGTCGGCGCCGCGGCATGAAGTGCCAGGCGCACCCGCCGAGTGCCTCGCCTAATCGAAACAACAAGGCTCCGGGCAGCAATCCGGTGACGCCCTCGATCAGCGAGTGGACCAGGCATTCCAACCGCCATTGCAGGAGCTTTTGAGGGGTCTTCTGGGTGTGACTCATGTTGAACCGCGAACCCGTCGCACCGACCGGTCACCGGCGCATGGGGTAAAGGATTCGGTGTTCGCATGCAAGACCTATGCGTCAGACCGCGGCTGCCGGCTGGCTACGCGGCACTTGGGCCGGCGACCGCGTCACGGGGTCATCCCCCGGCGGGCGGCGGGCCAAGATACACCGAGTCGTCTAAATCCCAAAAAAACCGCGAGTCGAAGGTGGCGTTTTTCAAAAAAATCTGATTTTAGCGGGTCGGTGGGTCGCGATTTACTCGCTTGCTCCGCAAATCCAAAAAATCAAGGCGTTGGTTTTCAATGGGTTGTGGATATATTGAGAGGGGGGAACTATTTCCTTGTATCCTAGTGTATCCCGGTGTATTTCCGATTCACGAATTACGCAGGCAATCATTTCGAGGCACCGTGAGCACGACCGACCAACCCTACAAGGGATTTAATCCTTACAAAATGGACCCGAAATTTCGGGTTTCCATTCCGCCGGCATGGCGGCCAGGGGTTGGGGAGGTGTTATTTTTATTGTTTGCCAAGGAGCATGATCTGCCGGTGGTGAAAGTGCTCAGCCAGGCGGCGTACAACGAAAAGGTCGAGCGGATACAAGCCAGCGGTAAGACGCCGCGGGACAAGGATAAGTTGCTAGGTCGCTTGGCGATGTTGAGTCGTGAGGCGACCGTCAATGACCAGGGCAAGTTGTTAGTGCCGAAGGACTTGAGCGAACCCGCTGGGATTTTTGCCGATGCCGAAGTGGTGCTGGCCGGGCGAGGCAACTTTTTTCAAATTTGGAGCAAGGTGAACTTTGCCAGCGTGTTGGATCGCGAGAGCGGCGAGGAACTCGATGACGACCTCGGCATATTCTAACCCTCATCCACCCATGTGGCTCACTCCAATTACAGCACCAGCAGTCGCGGGCCGCACGGCGGCGACCGTCGGCGGGGCGATGGCGTGGCAAGCAATTTTCTATCGATGCGCGGCCTCCCTCGGGACAGGGAACCGTGCGTCTTTCCCAACGGACGTCCGCACCGCTGCCGGCTGGTTGTCGGTGCGGCGTCCGATGAATTTCATGGTGGGGCGCGGGCGATCTCTCGGGACAGAGTGGTTCGCGCCGATTGAAACGATCGTCCGTGCCGCTTCTCGCTGGTTGTCGGCACGGACGTCGTTGCTTTTTTCGCTTGAGCAGGAGGTCACGTCACGCCCGGTGCGGCGGTTGGTGGATTTCTCCGAGGCGGCGGTGCCGGGGGTGTATCATCAGCCGGTGTTTCCGGCGGAGATCGCGGCGTGGATGGATGCTGGGCCGGGCCGCTTCATCATTGATGGCACCTTGGGCGGCGGCGGTCACAGCGAAATCTTCCTCCAGGCTGGCGCTCGGGTGTTGGGCGTGGATCGCGATCCCGAGGCCTTGGAGCATGCCCGCGAGCGCTTGGCGGCATTCGGTAGTCGGTTTGCAACCTGGGAAGGCAATTTTGCGCGCTTGGCGGAGATTCCGGGGATTGCGCAGGGTGAGCGAGCTGACGGGCTGCTATTGGATCTTGGGGTTTCGTCGCGGCAGTTGGATTCGCCTGCGCGTGGGTTTTCGTTCATGCGCGATGGGCCGCTTGACATGCGGATGGGGCCGTCCAGCCCGCATACCGCAGCCGAGGTGGTGAACCAATGGTCGGAAGCTGAGTTGGTGCGTATTTTATTTGAATTGGGTGAGGAGTCCAAGGCGCGGCGGATTGCGGCGGCGCTAGTCAAACAACGGTCGCTGAAGCGTTTCACCACGACTGCTGAACTGGCCGCTTGCATCGAGAAGGTGGTCGGTCGCCATGGGCGGACGCATCCGGCGACGCGCGCGTTTCAAGCGATCCGGATGGCGGTCAACGAAGAGTTGGAATCACTGGCAGCGGCATTGGCGATGGTGCCATCGGTCCTCAAACCGGGTGGGCATTTGCTCATTATCACCTTCCACAGTTTGGAGGACCGTTTAGTGAAACGCTTCCTGCGGCATCGATCGACGCCGTTTCTTGATGATCCGGGGTGGCCTGAGCCGCGTCCGAATCCGGACTTGCAGTTCCAGCTTCTTGCTCGTAAGGCGATCGCCCCGAGCGCCGCAGAAATCTCCCTCAACCCGCGAGCCCGCAGTGCCAAACTGCGGGTTGCACGTCTCATAGATCCCACGCCATGAACCGCCGCCGCAACGCCCCTCGTACCTCCGCATTTCCGATTTTCGCACTGCTTTTGGGTGCGGCCATCTGCGCTGGTGGTGGGGTCCTCCACGTTTTCTACAAAAACAGCCAAATCAGGATCACTCGCCAGATCGATGCGATCGAGCGCCGGATCGAACATGACCGGCTGGATGTCCGTACTACCGAGATGCGGATGGACCAACTGCTCAACCGTTTCGTGATCCGCAAGCAACTTGAGGAGAATGGGTCCACCATGCGCCCAATTTCCCTCGCCTTCGTCGAAGAGATCACCCCAGTGTCAAGCAACCGCCGCAACGTCGCCTCTGCCGCACCCTAGTCCGTGTCACCCGCCTTCCAGACCCGCTGTATCATTCTGTGCTCGATCATAATGATCGGGCTCAGTGTGCTTTCAGGGCGATTGGTTCAAATTCAGGTGATGGACCGCCACCGGTATGCCGAGGGTTCGCGTAAAGCATTTCACCGGGTTGAGAAGTTGCCTGCTATCCGTGGGATGATCGTGGACCGGCGCGAGGAGCCGCTGGCAAAAAGCATTCCGGTATCCACTGTGTATGTGGATAAAAACCACTTAATGGACCCGAAACTCGCGAGCTACGGCTTGGCATATCAGGAGGCCAGCGCCGAACCCGGGTGGAACGAGCTGGATCCGGCGGTCCAGCGCAAACGCATCAGCAGCTTGCGCGGAGACATCCTCAGCCGCGAATCGTCGGAAACCATTGTCGCCAAACATCTCGCCTATGCCGTGGGCGTGCTCGCCCGCCCGCTGGGAATGCGCCACGAACAACTGCGCGAAAAAATCGAATCGAGCAAAGGCAAATGGCTGCCCATCGCCAAGGATCTCCCGGAAGACGTCGCCGATAACCTCCGTGAGGCCGTCGATTCGCACTACATCGAGGGCTTTGAATTCCAAAATTCCATTAAACGGTGGTACACCGCGCCGAATCTAGCGACCCACCTAATTGGTTTCACCGGAGAGGTTGAGGAAACAAACGAGCAGGGGAAACCGGAGACGCGGGTGTTAGGGCGCTTCGGGGTGGAGTCGTCGATGGAGGGGTATCTTGCGGGGCGTGACGGTTGGCGTGAGCATTTTCGTGATGCCCGCGGGTTAATCGTACCGGGTAACTCAGCCAGTCTGTTGCCGCCGCGCGCTGGGCTCAACGTGCAGCTGACCATCGACATGGGACTGCAGGCGATCATTGAGGAAGAAATGGACTCGTGCCTGAAGGAATACCAATCAGGCTGTGGGGCGGTGATTTTGATGGACCCCCAGAATGGTGAGATTCTTGCGATGGCGAGTCGCCCGGCCTTCGATTTAAACCATAAGGAAGAAGTGGCGACCAAGGGGTTCAATTTTGCGATTCAAGCGATTTACGAGCCGGGATCGACGTTCAAGATTGTAGCGACGTCGGGAGTGCTCAACGAAGGGTTGGCCACTCCGTTTACCTCGGTTTTCTGCAACAACGGGCACTACGTCGAGGGCAATATTGATGTGCCCGACCATCACCCGTATGGCGACCTCACGCTCGAGGGTGTGCTGATCAAATCCAGCAACATTGGCGCCTACAAGTTCGCTAAGCAGCTTGGACCCAAGAGGTTTTTTGACTACGCTCGCACCTTTGGCTTCGGTCATAAAACCGGCGTGCTCCTCAGCGGAGAAAGCTCCGGCATCGCCCGCAATACCAATAACCCGGTGGACTTCTCGCGCGCCGCCTACGGCTACGCCCTGAACGTGACGCCCCTCCAGATGGCCTGCGCCTACTCGGCCATCGCCAATGACGGCAAACTCCTCAAACCGAAAATCGTCAAAAGCCTCGTGACCAACGACGGCACCGTGGTCGAATCGTATCCAACCGAAGTGGTTGCCCAGACGATTAAGCCGGAGACCGCACGTAAAATGCGCAGCGCCCTGCAAAAAGTCACCGAAACCGGTGGCACCGCCACCTTGGGAGCGGTGCCGGGCTATAAGGTGGCCGGCAAGACGGGCACGGCCAAGCGCCACAATCCGAATGGCCGCGGCTACCTCACCAATAGTTATACCGTTTCCTTCGTCGGGATGCTACCTGCTCAGAACCCTGCCTTTGTTTGCGTGGTCGTCATCGATGACCCGCGCACCGATAAAGTCACTCGTTACGGCGGTACGATCGCCGCTCCCGCTTTCGGACACATCGCGGCCCGCGCCGCCGCTTACATGAATTTACCACCCACCGAGCCGATCACTCCCGTGCTTGCTACCACTACTTCCGACCGATGATTTTGCGTGATTTAATCAGCTGTTTATCCCGAGTCACGGTCTCCGGACCGTTGTCCGCCGATGTCTTCCTGCTCACCGCATCGTCCCGCGACGTGGTTCCAGGCGCTTTGTTCGCCGCCATCCGTGGCACCACCCGCGACGGGCATCGCTTCATCGACGACGCCGTGGCTGCGGGTGCGGTGGTGGTTCTAGCGGAATCAGCGCCGCCGCCCGAGTTGGACCCGGCGCTCACGTGGCTGCACGTGCCAGACAGTCGTGCGGCGCTGGCGGCGCTGGCATCGGCCCTGGGTGGTCACCCGTGGCGGGATTTGGCGGTCGCGGGGATCACCGGGACCAATGGTAAAACCACCACGGCCTTTTTGCTGCACCATGTGATGAAGACCGCCTGGCATCGCGCTGGATTGTTAGGAACGGTGCTCGTCGATGACGGCGATACGGTGGAACCCGCGCGTCACACCACGCCCGGATCGATTGAACTCACCGCGATGCTCGGGCGCATGAAGGACCACGGGTGCCGGGGCGCGGTGCTCGAGGTTTCCTCACACGGCATCCACCAACAGCGCGTGGCCGCCATCGGCTTCGACGCCTGCGTGTTCACCAACCTCACCCAGGACCACCTCGATTACCACGGCACTCTCGACGCCTACTATCAGGCAAAGGCGGCGTGGTTTCTGGCGCTGGCAGCGAACCCGCACGGCAAAAAGCCGGTGGCCGTGATCAATACCGACGATGCGTATGGTGTGGAGTTGGCAGCCGCGCTGGATGGCAAGCTGCCAGTCGTGCGCTATGGTTTCGGGGTTCACTGTGATTTTCGGGCGAACAACTTCCGCCAGAACGCGCGCGGCTTGGAGTTCGAGTTGGCGGCCAAGGGGAAAACGTTCTTGGTGCGGGCACCGCTCATCGGGCGCTTCAATGTGTACAATTTATTGGCGGCGCTGGCTGCGGCCAACGCCTGTGGCATCCGCCCACGAGCGGCGGTGTCCGCGCTGGTCAGCGCGCCACAAGTCCCTGGACGGATGGAGAATGTGGGCAATGCCGGCGGAGCCACCGTGTTTGTCGATTACGCGCACACGCCGGATGCGCTGGCCAATGCCTGCCGCACGCTCAAGGAGCTTGATCCGCGCCGCCTCATCACCGTGTTCGGCTGTGGCGGCGACCGCGATACCGGTAAGCGCCCACTCATGGCTGCCGCAGCGGCCCGCCATAGCGACGCCTGCGTGATTACCTCGGACAATCCGCGATCCGAGGAACCGTTGGCGATTATCCGCGATATCGAAGCCGGTATGGGCAACCACGGCCACATCTGCATCCCCGACCGGGCCGAGGCGATTGCCTATGCCGTGAAAAACGCCCTCTCCGGCGATATGGTCCTGATCGCCGGTAAAGGCCACGAAACGACCCAGCAATTCGCCGATCACACGCTCGAATTCGATGACCGCAAGCACGCGAGCAAGGCGCTGCGGGACCGCTCTCAAGTTATTGCCGACAGCCGATGCAACCCCTGAGCGCACAGCAAATCGCAGAAATCCTCGGTGCGCCCATCACCGCAGGTCACCCCAACGCCCGGGTCACTGGCGGGGTAGCCACCGATACCCGCGCGCGGGTTCGCGGAACCATTTTCTTCGCACTGCGTGGTGAAAACTTCGACGGGGATGTGTTTGCGGCGGCGGCGTTTGCGGCGGGCGCCGCAGTCGTCGTCGTGCATCATTGGGCGGGTGAAGTTCCGGCGGGCGCGGCGGTGATTGTGGTAGCGGACACGTTGGTGGCGCTGCAACGGTTCGCGCTGGCATGGCGGATGCAGCTTGATATCCCGGTGGTTGCCATCACTGGTTCTAATGGCAAGACGAGCACCAAGGATTTCACCACCGCCGTGCTGGCCCGGCAGTTCAATGTCGCCGCCACCCGCGGCAACCTCAACAACCATATCGGGGTGCCACTCAGCGTGCTGGCCACCACCCATGAACACACCGCCGCTGTCTGGGAAATGGGCATGAACCACCCCGGCGAAATCGCGCCCCTGTGCGCAATTGCCCGCCCAAAATTCGGCATTATCACCAACATCGGCAGCGCCCATATCGAGTTTTTCGGATCTCGCGACGCCATCGCCGAGGAAAAAGCGACCCTCGCCCGAGCGCTGCCAGCCGATGGCATCCTGTTCCTGCCGGCCACCTGCGAGTATCACGAATACCTCCGCCAGCGGACCAAAGCCACTCTCATCACTGTGGGTAATGGCCGCGGCCTCGTCCGCGCCGAAAACCTCTGCTTCGAGGCCGATCACACGCATTTTACCCTCGCCATTCATGGCGAAGAAGACGTCGAAGTCACCTTGCCGGTGCTCGGTCGTCACATGGTCACCAACGCCTTGCTCGCCGCCGGCGTCGGCTGGAAACTCGGTATCTCACCGCGCGAAATCGCCGCCGGGCTGGCTGCCGTCCAGCTCACGGGGGGACGCCTGGGCCGCTACGATTGGCAGGGTGTCACGGTCATTGATGACACCTATAACGCGAACCCCGAATCCGTGGCAGCCGCCATCGATACTCTCGCCGACACGCCGGTGGCGACTGGCGCACGCCGAATTATCGTGTTAGGCCGCATGGGTGAACTCGGATCGCATGGTCCTGATGCCCACCGCCATGTTGGCGAACTCGCTGCGCAGCGGCATCTTACGGTGGTCGCCGCCGGGCCGGGCACCGAGGGGATCGCGCTGGGAGCCGGTCAGTCGGCGCATTTTGCTCGCCTGGAGGATGCTGCTGGCTGGCTGGCCAGCGAGGTCCAACCGGGCGATGTCGTCCTCCTCAAGGGCAGTCGCTCGGCCACCGTCGAACGCGTCATGAACACCGCTTTCCCTCGCAACTAATGCTTCCCGCAATCTACGATTTTTGGCTCCACGCGCTCGACGTCGA
>JAYSPI010000018.1:0-5426 GCA_043722215.1 Prosthecobacter sp. | reverse complement strand
CCCGAAATCCACCGCCATGATACGGATGCGTGAAAGTCACCGCGTTTCCGCTCAAGGCAGTGGATTGTTCGGTGAATGTTATGATCAAACCAACGCTCATATTCGATTGCCGTGAGCGTCGCCCACATGGCATTGAGCGGACCCTCATCCAATCTCCTTGCGCAGATCCCTCGCGCTCCGTCGATTCGCTTCGCCCCAGGGCGTTCGCGCGCACCAAGGGTGAGTGAAACAATCACGATAGATTCCCCGAAAGAATCATTGGCAAGGTGGGGGTTGAGAGGCATTTTTCGCCTGAGTGTTTTCTTATGACGCCAGTCTCAAACCTCTATTGCTTGCAGAGAGTCGCGGAGAGGATCCTTGCGGGAGTCCGGGGGCGGCCCATTTTCGGGCCTTTTAGCCGCCGTGATGTCGATATCCCCGATGACCTTTGTTCGTGTGTCGGTTCTTGGGCTGGCTGTTTTCTATCAGTCATGGTTTTTCTAGCAATTAATTCCGCTGTTTGCGCCGTGGCCACACCGGTGATATCTGCCTACCCCCAGACCGCGACGCTTATTCCCTGGAACGACCAGATTCACATTCAGAATTATCTGGATGCGGATGCCGCGCTCGCTACACCCATGGGGTGTCGGCTCGAACCCGGTCGCGACTATGTCCCGGTTAACAATTCCTCCATCGCGCCAGCGAGCGGCTGGGCACCGCCAATTACGCTTAGGTCTGGGATGCGGATCTACGGCCTGGGCAGTCGGATGGTTTCTGTAACGATCGCTGCCGGGGCCGATGATATCTATCTCAGCGGTCTGATGGCGGCCCCGGTGATATTCACTGCCGGTGCGGAAATTCGTAACGTCACGCTGAATCGATGTCACTACATGGCCGTTAGCGGTACCGGCTGCCGGATCGACGGGCTATCCTGGCATGACGCCTACAATTCGAGCAGTCGCTTCGATTGTAGCGTGTCCGGCTATGTGAGGAACTACCGCCTCATCCGTAGCTCGGATCAAAGTAATAATCAGCCGTACGCCGTGTTAGGAAACATGGTGGAAATTTCCTATGGGAATATCATCATCAACGGAATCTATCTGAACGGAGTTAGTCCTGAAGGCCCACGTATCGAAATGCGCAATGTCCGTGAGTGGCAAACCATCATGCTTGACGCGGAGAACTACGCGGGTCCGTCGCACCCGTGGTTTGGCCCCCAGAATGTGCCCACCGTTCGAGCGCTTGGTACGAACGGTCTGGTCAACGAAGATCCGGTTTGGGAAACAAACTCACCCAGCGTACTCCTCGTCGGTGACCGGTTAGGCACCTACAATGGCACGCTCGGAAAATCCACAGCCCCCGGCCATCGGTATCTGCCCGGCGTGCGGTCGGTCGTTTCAGTTGATATGCCGCCTGACGTTTCGGTGTGGAGCGCCACTAAGACGTATCGTAATTTTGAAAATACGATCAGTCAGGGAGTGAAGTATCACTCACTGAGCGACGGTAATTTAAATCACCTCCCCGGTGCCAGTCCTAGCAGTTGGGAAACGATTGACTGGTTTGGATTTGATCACTTTTTCACAGCGGGAGCGACGCCAGAACTCACCGCATATTTGTTTAATAACGCGGGTGTTGACGATCAACCGCACCGAGTCAACAATGATGATTTGCTCACTCACTTGGCAGCGTCGAGCGCGGCGCTGTTACGCGCCACCGTTTCGGCACCGCCGACCGGGATGCAGCCGTGGCTGCCGGCAACCTATGAAACCCCTCCGTCGGATTTCTCCACCTTACCAATTCAGAGCCGCACCCGGGAAAGTATCCAGATCGAGCTCGACAATCCGACCGGGTCGGGGTGTGTGCTTCTCACCGATGGAATCTACACTTTGGATGGCCCGCTGAAACTCGGCACGCGCTTGGATGGGAAGCGGCGCATCCTCATCGGTGCCGGCAAGGCGCGCACCGTGCTGCGGGCCAGCTCCACAGCGGACGATCTCATCCAATGGTCGAGCGACTGCAGCGTGCTGACGGGCCTCGATCTCATCGGTCTTACCCTCCAAGGCGGGAACTGGGGGATTCAGATATTTTCTCCGCCAAATCCCGACGGAAGCTGGCCCGGTTGGATGTGTGTGGACTCACTGCTGCAAGACGTCTGCATCCGCGACATGGCTACCGGCGGGCTTTACGTGCACCACATCCACGGCATGGATAATAACACATACTCCGGAGTCGATATGGTCAACTGTCCGATCGGTTGGAAACAAACGTCTAATGATCTAGCGAATATCTGGGCCTACATGGATAAAAACATGTTTACGCAATGCCAATGGCTTCACTGCGGAGTGGCGCTTGACCTCATCACGAGTCGTCCATCATCCCACAATATTTTTCTCGAATGCCGGTTTCAAAATAACAGTAACCGGGTGATGCTCAGTAATCACAGCCTGCTCGCCTGGATCAACTGCGACTTTACTGACAATGCAGGCTCCCCGATGATTTACGATGTCGGTGAGAATTTTTTCATCTCATCGCGGTTTCATGATTCAGGCACAGCGGGCTACACGGCTGCAGCCTTTTTTGATGGCAACACTGGTGAAATGGAAGGTTGCCTTTTCACGCGAGATGGTGCCAGTGCCACCACCGTCCTGAGCGAGGCGAACCTAGGCTACTCCAATGGCTCGTTGATTCCAGCCGGACAAATCCAGAACCAACTGCAATGGGGGGTCAATAATCGAAGGGTCCACTTGCTGAACAGCCGAGTGGCTATTCCATTAGGGCAGTGGAACAACGGAATCTCTATCAACAGTCGCTTGGAGTCACCACTGGACGCCGCCCGTGCTGGAGCCATCGTCTACGCCGATGCGGATGCACCAGAAGGTACCGGTGCTCCGCTACCTGACTCGCGGCGGCACTATCAGATCGTTGATTCTGGTGCGGTGGATGCTGCCACTCACTCAAGTACGTTGCTGGTGGACCGGCCCTACGCCATGCCATTGATTCCGCAGCAGATAGGTCTGCCAGTTTGGACATCAGCGCCCACGGTGGCGTTAGTGAAAAACACCGCTGCCATGATCTCGCCGGTGGTGAGTTCGGGGACTGCGCTATCTAACTACACCGCGCACGGCTTGCCACCGGGGCTTGAGATGAGTCCAACTACGGGGATTATAAGCGGTACGCCGGCAGTTAGTGGGAACTGGCTCGTGCCACTGCGCGTTTCAAATTTGAGGGGTAGCGGCGGAGGATGGCTGACGATCCAAATTACCGATTTGCCACTCACTCCGCTGCAAGCATGGCGGCAGTTGCATTTTCATCAAATCACGAGTGAGGGTGAGGCTGCTGATGATGCGGACCCGGATCATGACGGGCGCAGCAACCTCATGGAATACGCGCTCGGAACGCTGCCAAATACGCCTGAGGGCGGCAGTCCGACGCAATTTGCCAGTCTCACTGCGCCGGCTCGACTGACGTTATCCTTTCAACGCATCGCCGACCCAGCATTGACATACACGGTGGAGGCGACAGGTGACCTGAGTGCCAGGCCGTGGCCCGATGTGATCTGGACGAGTCGGGGGGCTGAAAATGTACTAGGCAACGTGACCGTCACGCTTCCGATTCCAAACACGGCAGAGTCGCGCCGCTTCCTGAGACTGCGGGTCACTGGGGAGGAATAGCGGGCGCGGCGAGCGAATGAGGTCGAGCGGCGGTGCTGCCGCCGCGTGGCTGGACCATAGGCGGTTCAGGGGGGGCGTGCTTTCACGGCGGAGCTCGGATGGTGCTAGCTGATAAATCGTGGTGATTGGCGCAGGAACTCGCGAGGGTTTTGATAGATGATGCGTTCGATAGCGGCGGCCGAGTGGTGGCGATGTTTCATTTGTAGGGCGCACTTAGGCACGGCCAGCGGGTCGGAGATGCCCCAATCGCATGCGGAGTTCATCCACAGTCGCTCGGGGCCGTAGATTTCAAGGATATCGATGGCGCGGTCGAGCGAGCACTTGCTATTGGGATAGAGGGTCATGCCGGCCCAGTAGCCGGCGTCGAGGACGTTGGCCACGGTGTGTTCCTCGACGTGATCGATGATGACTTTCGAGCGGTTGAGGGTGGAGAAGTTGGCGAGTGAGTCGAGGATGAGGCGGGTGCCTTTGAGTTTATCCTCGAGGTGGGGAGTGTGGATGAGGACAGGCAGGTTGTGATCCAGCGCGAGTTGGACGTGTTCCTCGAAGATAATGAGTTCGTTGCGGGTGTTTTTATTGAGGCCGATTTCGCCGATTCCTAGCACCGTCGGGCAGGCTAGGAATTCAGGGATCATACTCATCACTTCGCGAGCAAAGCCTGGGTCGTCGGCTTCCTTCGGGTTGATGCACAGCCACGAGTAATGCTGGATGCCGAATTTGGCGGCGCGTTGCGGTTCGTATTGGGTGAGCTGGCGGAAGTAGTCGTGGAACCCGGCCGCGGACGAGCGGTCGAAGCCGGCCCAGAACGCGGGCTCGCAGAGCGCCTCGCAGCCGGCTAGGGCGAGTTTTTGGTAGTCATCGGTCGTGCGGCTGACCATGTGGGCGTGGGGTTCGATGTAGCGCATGGCGGAGGATGATGGGACGTGGGTCTCGCGAGTTTAGGAATCTAGGGTTCAGCTTGGGTCGTGCGGCCAGGTGCCACAGGCCGCTTGGGGGGGCGCGGAGTGGATCGGGTCGGCGGTGAGGTCCGAAAATGATTCGAGCACGCCGCGGGCGCGGTCTGGGCGGGATTCCTGGAGAATCGGCAGCGCCGCGCGCAGGGCGCTCAGGCGAAAATCGGCGGCCCCCGGGTGGCGGTCGAGGCGGTCGAGGAAGGCGGCCAGGTCGATGAGTTTGTGGCGTGCTTCGATGAATTGGAGGTCCAGCAGATCAATTTTGCTCGGCATGCTCGAGAGTTTGGCCTGCATCGGTCATCGGTCAACCGCGAAGCGCGGAAGCCGCGACGATGGCGGGGAAATAATTGGGGGTGGCGGGCGAGCGGGTGCGGGCTATCAGATCGCGGCTTGCGGAGTAGGCGGTGATGGTGTGAGGTGCGGCGTGTTTGCGACTTACGTGCATAATTTAAATCCGGTGGCGTTGCCGATTCACGGTGGGCTGGCGCTGCGGTGGTACGGGCTAGCGTATTTGATGGGGTTTGTAGGTGGGTTTTTGCTGCTCAGGAATCTTGCGAGGCGTGGGTTGTGGGTGCTCAAGCCTGAGCAGACCGGGGATTTTATCGCGGCTGCGGCGTTATTTGGGGTGTTTCTCGGCGGGCGCTTGGGGTATATTTTATTTTACCAGTTGCCAAAATTTGGCTGGGAGGGGTTGGTGCAGGATCCGTTGTTGGTGGTGCGGGTGTGGGAGGGTGGCATGGCCAGTCATGGTGGGATCCTCGGGTTGGTTCTATTCACCTGGTTTTATGCCCGAAAACACCAAATCACCTGGACCGGCCTGGGT
>JAYSPI010000017.1:0-7418 GCA_043722215.1 Prosthecobacter sp. | reverse complement strand
GCCGTTTCTCCTCCAGATCGAAGGGGCTCGCATCGATCACGCGGCCCACCTCAACGACATCGCCGGATTGTTAGGTGAGCAACTGGCCTTTGACGACGCTCTGGGCGCGGTGCTAGCGCTCATCGGCGGGCGCCGCGACATCCTGGTGGTGGTCACTAGCGACCACGGCAACGCGAATCCAGGACTCAGCGGGATGGGTATCTCCTACAGCGAAAGCACCCAGCGCTTCGCCAAAATCACCCGCTGCCGTGCGTCCCACGAGCGGATCTTCGCCGAGTGGGCACAAAACCCGCACGCCAACGCCACCACCCTAACCGATACCATTGCCCATCACCTCGGTCTCACTCTCCAACCCAGCGAGGCGGATGCCATGCTCGAAATCCTCCACCAGCGACCGATCGTCGAGTGGAACCACCAACTAGAAAAACCCGAGGGATTGTTAGGTCAGTTCACCGGCAATCACACTGGCATCGGCTGGATCGGTACTAGCCACACCTCGGACCCGACGCTGGTATCGGCGATTGGCCCGCAGGCGGAGCGGTTTTCAGGGATGGTGAAAAACACCGAAGTCTTCACCCACCTCCTCGAAATACTCGCTTAGTGCGGCGTCACGCCAGCCGCCGGCACGAACGTCAGTCCGCCGCCATTGATGCAATATCGCTTGTCGGTGGGCGTGTGGAACCCCTCACCCTCAAACACATGCCCGAGATGCCCACCACATTTCCCACAAGTCACTTCAATGCGCACCACCCCGTGGGTGCTGTCGTGGCGAAGCACCACATTCGCCGCTTTTGCCGGATCGTAAAACGATGGCCAACCACAACCCGAATCAAATTTTTCATGTGATGAAAACAACAACGCGCCGCAACCGGCACAGTGGTAAGTCCCATTCCCTTGGTGCTTGAACTCCTGGTAAACTTTACCGTTAGGCGGCTCGGTCGCCGATTGCCGTAGTATCTTATACGCCTCTGGCGTCAACCGTTGCTGCCAGTCTGCGGCAGATCTCACGATTTGACCGGTGGGTTCAGGAGGCATCGCAGCTTGGGTGTCCATAGAGGACTTAGGTTCGTCGCCAGCGGTGCAACCCGCAACCGACAAAATCACCCATAGAAACCAGTACTGGCGAATCGTTAACATCGACATGAGGCGGTGAGCTTAATGAATCAAGCCACCGCCGCGTGTCAAGTGACCTTAGGCGAGTTGCTCGCGGAGCACCGCCATCGTGTAATCGCGGTTCAGACGGGCGATATGATCGACGCTGATTTCCTTCGGGCAAGCGGCCTCGCACTCGTATTGGTTGGTGCAGTTGCCGAACCCTTCGCGATCCATTTGGCGCACCATCGCCAGCACCCGCTTATCACGTTCAGGCTGCCCCTGCGGCAAGTGACCGAGGTGCGACACTTTGGCCGCCACAAACAACATCGCCGATGCGTTTTTGCAGGAGGCAACGCAGGCACCGCAGCCGATGCATGCCGCCGCGTCAAACGACGTGTCCGAATCATCCTTGGAAATCGGCAGGGTGTTGGCGTCAATCGCCGATCCCGTGCGCACGTCCACGTACCCGCCCGCCGCAATGATGCGGTCAAACGCCTCGCGATCCACGATCAAGTCGCGGAGCACTTTGAACGGATTGGCGCGAAACGGCTCGATCCAGATCGTGTCGTTGTCGGCAAACTTGCGCATGTGGAGCTGGCAAGTGGTCACTCCGCGGTCCTTGCCGTGAGGCACGCCATTGATGGTGAGCGAACAAGTGCCACAAATCCCCTCGCGACAATCGTGGTCGAAGTGAATGGGCTCCTCACCCTTGACCACCAAGCGCTCGTTGACGATATCCAGCATTTCGAGGAACGATGCTTCTTCCGGGATGCCCTTGGCATCATAGGTTTCAATTTTACCCTGGGCGCTCGGCCCGGCTTGCCGCCATACTTTGAGTGTCAGATTCATGGGAATTCAATACGGGAAGTGGAATGACCGACACGCGCGATCATCACCGCCCTGTGGTCGCCGCCAGATTAACCACCTCAGCCGCGCGGGCTAGGAGAAAAATCCAGATTTGTAGTCCATTTCTCCAAATTGCCACGCATGGATTGACGGGTTGACGGCGGGCGCGCCGCCACGACTTCGGATTGACGCCCGCGCGCTGCCCGCTGACGGTGGTGGCATGTCGGCACTCGAAGATGATTTCACGTACGTCCTGCGCAAGGCGCTCATCGGCCACGGGCTCGCACCTGCGACTGCCGCCGCGCGCGCGAACCTGCCGGTCGCCGAAGTCCTGGCATTTCTAGGCGGCAAGTTTTCGGCCAGCACCGCCCGCCAGCTCGCGCCACAGCTCGGGTTAAATGCGGACGCCTGGGTTGGCCACCCGACCTACCACCCCCGCCACTGCGCCGTGCCCGGCATCGTGCGCCTTGACCTGCCCTTCGGCGAGGAACAAGTCAATGCTTGGCTGATCCTCGCAGGCGATGTCATGGTTCTGTTTGACGCCGGCTTTGAGACGGCGGATCTAATCGATGCGCTGGCGGTGCATGGCAAGCGCCTACCCGACCAGGTCTTCATTACCCACGCCCACGACGATCACATCGGGGCGCTCAGCTATCTGCTAGACGTCGGCCTACCGGTGCATGCAGCGGGGCTCTCCGGCACATTGGCGATGCGGCCCGGAGCCACCCACCACTGCGGCCTGCTAACCCTCCGCGCCTGCGATCTCGCCGGGCACGCCACCCCGGCACTGGGGTTTCATGTCAGCGGCTTGGCTCAACCGGTGCTAGTCGTAGGCGACGCGTTGTTTGCCGGGTCGATGGGGGGGTGTAAGTCACCCGTCCTCTATCAGCAAGCGCGCCAACGCCTGCACGACGAACTACGCGCGCTGCCGGACGCCACCGTGTTGTTGCCCGGCCACGGGCCAGCGACAACCCTCGGCGAGGAACGCATCGCCAATCCATTTCTGTGAGTCAGCGCTCGAGGAATTTTCGCGATCCGCGCACGTATTTTTCCGCCCAGTATTTCACTTTGGCCTGTTCGTCGAGAGCCAGCGTTCTTACCACCTTAGCAGGCGACCCGAGCACCAACGATCCCGGAGGAATCACCGTGCCGCCCGTCACCAGCGCACCTGCCCCAATGATCGATCGCTCGCCAATCACGGCCCCATCGAGCACGATGGCCCCCATACCCACCAGCACCTCGTCCTTCACCGTGCATGCGTGCAAAATTGCCGAATGCCCAACCGTCACCCACTCGCCGACGTAGCAGCCATAGCCGTCAGCCAGGTGAATGACCGCATTGTCTTGGATATTCGAGTGCGGTCCGATGACGATTTCATTGATATCGCCGCGCAGCGTGGCGTGATACCAAATGCTCGTTTCCTCGTGCAACGTTACCCGCCCGATGACGTCGGCGCTCGCTGCGATAAATGCGGATTCATGAATCACCGGGCTGTACTCTGCAAAATTCTCAATGGCCATGGCCGACGCTAAACGATGCTCGCCGGACCCGCAAGCCAAGGAGACGCCGACTTGCCTCCGCCCATCCGGAAGCGAGAGCCCACAGGTTTGTCACCCAGCCCGCCGAGATTCCAGTCAAGCAGCCTTTGACGGATGGCTCGGTTCCTGCCACCACTCGCCCCAGATACCATCATGAGCGACGAACTACCCCGCCCGCCACGGCGCAAACGCTACAGCGGCAAACATCCCCGCCATTTCGAGGATAAATACAAGGAACACGACCCCGCTCGATTCGCCGAAACCGTCGCCAAAGTCATCGCCTCTGGCAAAACCCCTGCCGGCTCACACGTCCCGGTGCTCGTCGAGGAATGCCTCACTGCTCTGAATCTGCGGCCCGGCATGATCGGCGTGGACGCCACCCTCGGCTACGGTGGCCACGCACTCAGGATGCTGGAAAAAATTCGACCGAGCGGCAAACTGATCGGTTTGGACCAAGACCCGATTGAACTGCCAAAATCCGAACAACGGCTGCGGGACGCCGGATTCGACAGCAAATCCTTTGAGGCGGTGCGCTCGAACTACGCCGGTATCCGCCAAGTGCTGGATACCCGCGGACTGGTCGGCGTGGATTTCATCCTCGCCGATCTCGGGTGTTCCTCGATGCAATTCGACGACCCTGCACGCGGGTTCAGCTTCAAAAATGCCGGCCCACTCGACATGCGAATGAACCCGAACCGCGGCATCCCTGCATCGAGTTGGCTCGCCCGCATCACTCCCGCGAAGCTGGCCGCCGCCCTCCACCACCACGCCGATGAACCGCGTGCCGAATCGCTCGCCGCAGCCCTCGCCGGTCGCACGTTTCTCAGCACCCTGGATCTCGCCCGCGCCGTGCGCGAGGCCGTGCGCGCCGACGACGAAGAAATCGAATTGAGCGTGCGACGGGTGTTCCAGACCGTGCGCATCGCCGTCAACGACGAACTCCTAGCCCTCGACGCATTCCTCAACGTGCTCCCCCACGCCCTCGCCCCCGGCGGTCGCGCCGCGATCCTCACGTTCCACTCAGGCGAGGACCGCCGCGTCAAAAAATCCCTGCTCGCCGGCCTGCAATCCGGCGCATTCTCCGCCATCAGCGAGACCGTCATCACCGCCAGCCCCGAGGAACGCCGCGCTAACCCACGCAGCACCCCCGCCAAACTCCGCTGGGCCACCCGCTCCTAATCCGCATCACTCCCCGCAACCAGCATGCCACCGTGATAATTATTCAGATTGGTCCTTGTGCGGATCAGGGCTCGGCGCATTGTTTTCGACATAGACGATGACCCTCGACACCCATCACCTGCTCGCGACGGTCATCGCCGAAGTGGCACCGCTCACCCCACTCGATCCACAAAAAATCTTTACCACACCAACGGATAGTTTTTTTAACTTCGATCCCTACAATATCCTAGCAGGGCTTGTATTTGGAACGATCGGCTGGGGAGCCTATTCCTACGGCAAACGCCTCGATTTATGGCAACCTCGCGCCATCGGCGTGGCCATGATGGTTTACCCGTATTTGTTTAGCAACGCCTGGTTGCTGTGGGGGACGGGCATCGCACTCATGATCCTGCTCTGGTTCTACCACCACGAGTAAACCCTCCCGATTTCCCTTGGCAAAGTGCCGGATTTCCAGCGTAGTCAGCGCCCGCCCATGCCAACCGAAGCGATCCTTTCCACTGTCCGTCAATACCTCGGCGTGGACCCGACCGTCCCAATCACCATGGAACCGATCAAGCGGGGTGCCTCGGGCCGCACGATTATCCGCGTCAAATCGCCGATCCATGAGCCGTTCATCGGGATTCACTGGACCGAAGAACGTGAGGACAACGCCCAATTCATCCCCGTCGGACAGTTCCTCAAGCAGGCAAAACTGCGCGTGCCTACCATCATTCACGACCGCGCCCGCTACCGAGTCGCCCTGGTGGAGGATCTCGGCGACACCTCGCTGCTCTCGCTCAAAGATCGCCCCTTTGCCGAACGGCTGCCATTTTATCGCTCCGCCTTCGAGCAAATCGACCGATTATTCTACGCTAAGCCGCCCAAGGATTTCCACTTGATGCCGCCATTTGACGCCGCCCTCTACCGCTGGGAACAACTCTATTGCTTCGAGTACCTCGTCGAGGACCACCTCGCCCTCGACGCCTCCGCCCTGCGCAAAAACCCAGTCTTCACCGAAATGGCCGCCCGCCTCGGCACGGTCGCTCGCCACCTCGTCCACCGCGATTTCCAATCCCAAAACCTGCTCATCAAGGACGACCAAGTCTGGTTGATTGACTTCCAGGGCCTGCGGCGCGGCCGCCAAGAATACGACCTCGCCTCGCTCATCTTCGATCCTTACATGGACCACAGCCCAACGGAGCGCGAATCACTGTTAGACTTGTGGGAAGACATTGCTGACGAACGTCCTGAACCCAGCTTGTTTCACCAATGTGCCACACAACGCTTGATGCAAGCACTCGGTGCCTACGGCAATATCCTCTCGCGCCGCGGCGATGAATGGTATCGCCCGCATATCGCAACGGCCGCCAAACTGCTAGGCGAAGTCACCGCCGGCACCCCACTCGAAGAACCGCTCTCACCCGTGCTCGCGGCGATCCTCTGATCCATTTTTCTACCGTGCCCCGCGCCCTGAACCGCGCCCTGAACCGCACCCGCAAGCGCCACCGCAAGCGTCGCACCTGGGCCTTCCTCGGAGCCGCTGCCGCCGCACTCCTCAGCTGGCTGATCGTCCCCGGCACCACCCTGGATCGTGCGGCATTCACCACAGTGGCCCGGGCCTCAGCCAATCCACCCTTTTTTATCACTGGCGCTGGCCATCCGTCCTCGCCGTGGTCGCTACGCACCCTGGCCTGTCGCTCACTCAACGATCCACGCCAAGCACCCGTGATCGTCTCACTCGGTGATGACCCCGCCGGGTTTTTCCAAAGCTGCCCACCCGCCCCGATCGACCTCGCCGTTATTCTAACTAATCTCCAGCGACTCGGTGCCCGCCGCACCGCCACCGCCGCCGTACTCGCGTGGGACGCCCCGGACCCCATCGGCCTAGCGGCCCTCGATCAGGCGATGGCTCGCTTTGACTCACTGGTGATGGCGGCACCGCTGTCGCGTGGAGCGGTGCCCGAACCGATGCCGGTGGCCTTCCGCAATGCATCCCTCCCGATCACCGCACTCCACGGCAATCTCGACGCACTGCCAGTGGTCAACCGCATTCCGCTGCCCGGAGTCATCCTCGGCGGCGGTCACACACTGGCTGGCTTCCAGGTGTTAGATTCCGAACCCGCCGGCAAGTTCATGCCATTACTCGCGCGTTGGGAAGACCGCGTGGTATTCGCTTTCCCGCTACTCACCGTCATCCAACACCTCGGCCTAACCACCGCCGATGTGGCCATCCACCCAGGCGAATTCCTTAAAATCGGCCCTAACGGACCCACCATCCCCATTGACCGCTACGGTCGCCTACTCCTGCCCGTCATGGCCGTCGCGCCGCGATGCTTGCTTGCTGCCGAGACCCTCATTGATAGCCGCGACGATCTGAGTCCCGACCACGCACTCACCCCAGTGGTGCTGCGCGATGACCGGAACGCAGCCGAACCCAGCACCCGCGCCTTCTCCCGCCACCTCCCCGCTGTCATCGCCACCCTCGCCGCCGGCACCGGCCTGACTCCCGCCCGCGCCTATCTGCGCCTGCTCCCCGTCCTCGAACTCTCGCTTCTCGCCACCCTCGCCATCGCCCTCGCCGCCCTCAGCGGCTTACCCACCCTCCCCCGCCACCTCGCCTTTCTATCGATCGCCACAATCTGCCTGATCGCACAATGCGCCGCCGCCAGCAGCGCTCAACTCTGGCTACCTGGCGTGCCCGCGCTGGCCGCAATTCTAGCCGCCACGCTGGTGGCCGCCATCCTCCCCGCTCACGCCCGCCACACCCCGACATAATGCTTC
>JAYSPI010000016.1:0-4807 GCA_043722215.1 Prosthecobacter sp. | reverse complement strand
GGGCGATGAACCGTTGATCGACCCAGCACTCATCGACGAGTTGGTGCGCGCCATCCGCGACGATCCGGCGGTCGATATGGCCACCGCCGCCAACCCGCTCGACCCGGCGGACCCCGCGGTGAGCGACCCGAACGTGGTGAAAGTGGTGACAGCCTTGGATGGGCGGGCGCTTTATTTTTCGCGTTCGCCGCTGCCATTTTTTCGCCATGCGGTGGGTGGATTGCCGGTGTTGCGCCATAAGGGGATCTACGCATACCAGCGCGCGTTCCTCGAACGCTTCGTCACATGGCCGCCCTCGCCGCTCGAAGTGGCAGAGTCGCTCGAACAACTCCGCGCCCTCGAAAACGGTGCCTCCATCAAGGTGCTGCTCACTCGCGATACCTCACCGGGCGTCGATACCCCGGAGCAGGCCGCCATCGTTGAAACCTTGATTATTTCCCACTGACCGCTTCTAACCGTTTTCTGCGTTCCTTTCACCCTCGACTCATTAACTCATGAAATACATCTTTGTCACCGGCGGCGTCGTCTCATCACTAGGCAAGGGCCTGGCTGCCGCCTCTATCGGAACTCTGCTAGAACACCGCGGGCTTAAAGTGCTGATGCAGAAATTCGATCCCTATCTGAATGTGGACCCCGGCACGATGTCGCCCTATCAGCACGGTGAGGTGTACGTGCTCGACGATGGTGCGGAGACCGATCTTGATCTGGGGCACTACGAGCGATTCACCTCTGGAGTGCTCTCGCGGATGAACAACCTGACCTCGGGGCAGGTGTTTGATGCGGTGATCAAAAAAGAACGACGGGGCGAGTATCTAGGGAAAACCGTCCAGTTTATTCCGCACGTAACGGACGAGATCAAGGCGCGCATTCATGACGTGACTGAGCAGCACCCGGATGTGGATGTGCTGATTACCGAGATTGGGGGCACGGTGGGTGACATGGAAGGGTTGTTGTTTTTGGAGGCGCTGCGCCAGTTTGCGTTGGAGGTGGGCAAGGAGAACGTCTGCTTCATTCACGTCACCTTGCTGCCATTCATCAAGGCGGCCGGTGAAGTAAAAACCAAGCCGACTCAGCAGTCGGTGGCCAAGCTCCGCGAAATCGGGATTCAACCCGATATCATCATTTGCCGCACCGAGGCCGACCTCGACGAAGATAACCGCAAAAAAATTGCGATGTTCTGCAACGTCGAGCGCAAGAACGTGGTTGCCTTCCGCGATGTGGCCCACACGATTTACGAATGCCCGCTCGACCTGCGCCGCGATAAAATCGACCGTTTGGTGGTGGATAAGCTCGGGCTGGGGCACACGCCGACGCCGGCGTTGGAGGATTGGGAGCATTTTGTGCAGCGCGTGATTCACCCGAAGCACAAGGTGACCATTGCGGTGGCCGGCAAGTACATCGAACTCCAAGACGCCTATAAATCGATTTATGAATCGCTGATCCATGCCGGTGCCCATCACGACACCTAAGTGCAGATTGTGCGCGTCGATACCGAGGCGGTCGAGGACCACGGTGCCAAGGCTGTCATCGGCGAGGTAGACGGTATCCTAGTGCCCGGCGGTTTCGGCGATCGTGGAACCGAGGGGAAGATCCTCGCCGCCAAGTATGCCAGGGAAAACAAGATCCCATATTTTGGGATTTGCTTGGGGATGCAGATCGCGACGATTGAGTATGCGCGCAATGTCTGCGGGCTTAAGGACGCGAACTCCACGGAGTTTAATAAGGCCACGCCGCACCCGGTGATTTGCTTGCAAGAGGAACAAAAAGGGATCGAGGATATGGGTGCCACCATGCGCCTTGGGTCGTGCGAGTCGATCGTGCTAGCAGGTACTAAGGCCGCCGATTTATATGATCACCAGGAGCGCATCCTTGAGCGTCACCGCCACCGCTACGAATTCAACTCAGACTATCAGGAACGCTTGTTGGAAGCGGGGATGGTGATTTCATCGGTCTCGGCCAAGGACGGTCTGGTGGAGATCATCGAACTGCCCAATCATCCATTTTTCATCGGGGCGCAGTTTCACCCAGAGTTCCAATCCAAGCCGAACTTTCCGCACCCACTCTTTGCCGGGTTTGTGGCGGCCGCCCTCGACCACGCTCAGAGCCATGCATGAGCAGGCGGTTGCTTAGGATGTCAGTCGCTCGGTGCCGAAATACGGCACCAGCGCGCCGGGGATCTGAATCGAGCCGTCGGGTTGTTGGCACTGCTCTAGCAGTGCAACATACAACCGTGGCAGAGCCGTGCCGGATCCATTGAGGGTGTGGGGGAAGCGGTTTTTACCCTCGGCATCCTTGAAGCGAAGTTTCATCCGACGTGCTTGGTAGTCGGTAAACCACGAGCAGCTAGAAACCTCAAGGTATTTGCCGTGGCCGGGTGCCCAAACCTCGATGTCATACGTCTTGGTCGAAGAAAATCCGATATCGCCGGTGCATAGCTCGATCACTCGGTAGTGCAGGCCGAGTGCCTGCAGGACGGATTCGGCGTGGGCGGTGAGTTGCTCTAACACCTCAGCGCCAGTGTCGGGATGGACGATGTGGACGAGTTCCACTGTATCGAACTGGTGCATGCGGATGATGCCCTTGTTATCGCGCCCAGCGGAGCCTGCCTCACGGCGAAAACACGGCGTGTAGGCCGTCATCCTAACCGGTAGATCCGCTTCTGCCAGGATCGTGTCCCGATAGAGATTGGTCACCGGCACTTCTGCCGTCGGTGCCAAAAACAAGTGGTTGATGCCATCGGGTCCGGCGTCGGTGCCATACATGTCATCCTCGAATTTCGGCAACTGGCCGGTGCCCTCCATGCACTCGCGTTTGACGAGGAGTGGGACATTGACTTCTTCGTAGCCATTGGCGGATTGGGAGTCCAGTAGGAAATTGATGAGGGCGCGTTCGAGGCGGGCGCCCATGCCGCGATAGACGACAAACCCCGAGCCTGCGATGCGGATCCCGTCGTCCCAGTGGATCAAGCGGTGCTGGAGAGCCAGTTCCACGTGGTCTTTTGGTGCGGCGATGTCCGGCTTGCACCCCCACTCGCGCACGACTGGATTAGCCGACTCGTCCTGGCCGATCGGGCAGGCGGGGTGTGGCAGGTTCGGCAGGTTGAGTAGCAGGGTGGTTTGCTGGGCGGCGGCGCACTCGGCGGCGTTGTCGAGTGCTGTGATTTCGGTGTTGATGGCGCGGACCTCGGCTTCGATGGAGGAGGAGTCCTGGCCTTGGCCCTTGAGTTTGCCGATTTCCTTGGAGATGCGCTTTCTGGCGGCCTGTAGGTCTTGTTTGGCGGTTTCTGCGAGGCGGCGTTGTTCGTCGTAGGCGAGTACTTCATCGACGAGTTTCCAGTGGTCACCGCCGCGGTGTTGGAGGCAGGCTTGAATGGCAGCGGGGTTGTCGCGGATGGCGCGGATATCGAGCATGGCGCAGCGACTGTTGCGGGCGATGGGGGCGGGAATCAACGTGAATTTTCAGCAATTCGTCATTGGCGGCGGTGCCTGGCTGGTTTTTAGTGATTCTTGTAGGTCCTAGCCAAACTTTTACCTTGGAGATGGGCGGCGGACTTTCTACGGTCCTCCCGGCACGAGCCCATTTCCATGGCCAAACAAGAATTTACCATCCTCAACAAACTCGGCATTCACGCCCGTCCGGCCGCGCAATTTGTCAAGATCGCCAACCGGTTCCAAGCGGACGTGTTCGTGGAAAAAGACGGCGAGGAAGTGGACGGCAAAAGCATCATGGGCTTGATGATGCTGGCTGCCGGTCACGGCTCGATCATCTGGGTCAGCTCCGAGGGGCCAGACTCCGAGGCCGCTCTGGCTGCCATTGGCGACCTCATTGCACGCAAGTTCGAGGAGGATTGATCGCCTTGATCAAGAGGGGTGAGTGTCACGCCCAGCTCCTCATCGTCGGCTATTTCTTTTTGCAGCCGCAGTGGTGACCACAACCGCGCCGCGTTCTGGGCCGGGTGAGTCGAATGACAAACACAGCCAGCGTGACGAGCACGATTCCAGCAGCGAGGTAGGCTTGGGTTTCCATGTTAGAATCCGAGGAGTTTGCCACCTTGAAAGACCATCAAGGCGGCCAGGTAGGCGAAGCCGGACATGAAAACAAACTGGCCGAGCGCCCACTGCCACGAGCCGGCCTCCTTGGCGACCACGGTGGTGGTCGGTAGGCATTGGAGTGCGTAGATGTAGAAAACCAACAATGACATCAGCGCGAGCGGCGTGAACAACGGCGTGCCATCTGGCCGAGTTGCAGCTGCTAGGCGCCCACGCAACGACGAGCGCGTCGCCTTCTTGTCGGATGCTTGGTCCACCCGGAATAATACCGCCAGCGACGAGTTGAAGACCTCGCGCGCAGCAAATGAGGTCAAGATCGCCGTGCCCACCCGACCGTCAAAACCGAGTGGCCGCACCAGCGGCTCGATCACGCCGCCGATGCGCCCCATGGCGCTGGACGCCAGCGCGGTCGCGCCGTCACCATCGGATTTCGGATAGGTGCTCATCGCCCATAACAGAATTGAGAGCCCGAGGATGATGGTGCCTGCCTTGGCGACGAATGAGCCGGCGTGGTCGATGACGTGGCGCAGGATGTACCGCCACTGCGGGAGACGGTAGGGCGGTAGTTCTAGCATGAAATGGTTGGTCCCGGTGTCGGGGCCGAGTTGGTGGCGCAGGACTCGGGCGACGATGAATGCGCTGAGCGTGCCTAATGAATAGATGGCAAACAACACGAGTGCTTGTTTCCAGGAGCCTTCGTCTTCGTGCAATAACAACGGAATGATTAGAAAATACACCGGCAAGCGGGCCGAGCAGCT
>JAYSPI010000015.1:0-9631 GCA_043722215.1 Prosthecobacter sp. | reverse complement strand
CCCCCTTGACCGCCCCCCCCGCCTTCACGGTCGAGGTGCCCCCACATCCGGGTGAGGCGCGGCAACGCATATTGCATGCGGGCCAGCTCAACTTGTAGGCGGGCTTCTTTCGTCTGCGCGCGGCGCGCAAAAATATCCAGAATCACCTCTTCACGGTCGATCACGCACAGGTCCGCGAGTTTTTCCCATTCGCGTTGTTGGGACGGTGCGAGGCCGTTGTCGATGACGATCACATCGCATTCATGGGCGCGGGCAAGTTCGGCGATTTCGGCGGCCTTGCCGGTGCCACAGAGGAATTTCTTGTGCATATCGCGGCATTTTGACAGCACGGACTCGACCACCTCAATGCCGAGGGTGTCGACGAGTTCGCCGAGTTCATCGAGCAGGGATTCTGCCTCAACCGCCTCGCGGGGGTCAAAATAGAAGCGCACCAGTAGGGCGCGCTCGACTACATCGGGTTTCTCTCTGATTTCAAACATCCGCACAGCGATAACACGATCCACATCGCCCGACTATGGGAAATTTTCCAAGATTGCCACCATCAGGAGCCTGGATGCGGTAGCCGAGGGGGGGGGGGCGGCATGAGTTCAATCTGCGTTGAGTTATTGTAGGTAAGCCAACGCGGCCCTTTCTTATCGCGGGGGGATTTAGGAGAGTTACGCATCAGAGGAAGTGGTAGGAGGGGCTTTAACCAAGTCCATTTTTCCGGCAGCGAGACGAGCAGCGGTTGCATTGGATGCAATGAAACGACGAGACGCGAAATTCGCGTGTCTCAGGGTCGCGGGTGATCGCATTGACCGGACAATCTTTTTCACAGATTCCACACTGAACACATTGGCTTTGGACAATGTGGCGTTGCTTGAAGGCGACCTTGGCGAATAACCCTAACAACACGCCATAGGGGCAAACAAAACGGCAGAATGGCCGGTAGATCCACCAACCGGCGAGCACGGCGGCGAGAAAAATCGCCCAAGCGCCGGAATCACCGACCCAAAACCACCCGGGTTCGACCAGGCCACCTTGGCCCCAACTGATGGCCCGGTGCAGCCAGCCATAGGCGAAGAAAAAGGCGGTCTTATACGGGTCGAGCAGGCACACAAACAGACAAGCGCCGCGGATGGCCAACCATGCGGTGGCAGCCAGGGTGAGGGCTGGGACGGTACTCAAAACCCGATCGAGCCAGGCGGGCAGTTGGATAGATCGCCGACCACCTAGCAGATGCTGGATGGCACCGAGCGGACAGCCGGCGACGCAAAAAACCCGGCCGATGGCCAAGGCGACGGCGAGTGGCAACAGGAACATGAGGGCCGTGGAAATGCCAATCCGTTCGGGATGAGCCAAGCCAATAGACATGTTGGCTACCGAGCCGACCGGGCAGATGCAACCGCCGCGGACAAGACCGAAATACCCCAGAGTGAGCGCAGCCGGAAGCCAGAACCAACGGCAATGCACCTGCCGCCAGACCATCACCGCTCCTAACAGCAGTAGGGCCGCTAGCATCACCAAATCCAACACAGGCCAGCCAGACCATTCAACTTGATAGAGAGTGGGGGTGAATTGTGCGCGGTAGTGGGTGATTTGTTCGTTACCGCCGAGGGCATCGGCACTGGGGATGACAAAACCAGGAGCTTCCGCAGCGGGTGGCGCGGAGGCAAATGGGTCGCCGTCATCGACGACGACTGCGGCGGCAGCGGTCCACAACAGCAGGGCGAGCAGCACTGCGCCGAGTCGCCGGGCGTGCATCATGATGCGCCCCCGCCTTCCTCGCGCGCCATGGCTTTATCGAGCGCGAAATCGCCGCGGTAGTTATCCTCCGGGAAGCTGTGGGCCCATTCGATGGCATGCTCTGGGCAGACTTCGGCGATGGAACAGCGGTTGCAGGCGAGGCAAAGGTCGGGGCGAATGATGAGAAACATCGATTTAGTGCCCAGTTCGTTGCAGCGCTTTGCGCAAATTCCGCAGGCGGTGCAGCGGTCTTGATCGATGGAATACAGGTGATATCCGTCCTTGCCGCCGCTGAATTCCTTGCGCCGTACGGCATCGTAGGGGCAGACGCGCAGGCCCTCGGTCGCGATGCGGTCGGAGGCAATTGTCAAATTCGCGAGATGGCCGTAGCACGCAACGCAATACGAACATTTCACCGGGTCATTGACCGCTTTGACTGCGGAGGGGATGCGTACACAAGAGGTTTCGCATTTACCGCAAAAGGTGCATTTATCTAGGTTGATGCGCCAGACGTAGGGGCCCCTGGGTTGGCGGAACTCAGCATGCGGGTCAGCGCCAGAGAAGACGCGCCATGCGGCGGCCCCGAGAACGGCGGAGGCGATCCATTGACCGCCAAATTGAATGAACTTACGCCTGCCTGGATGCATGGGTGGCTGGGCCTACTTGTTGCTGGCGGGCGCGGGCACCGGGACCGGTTGCCATGAAACAGGGGCGACGAATCCTTTGCCGGTGAGGTCGTCGGGTGCATGTTCACCTGAGATGCTCAGCAAGGATTGCTGCACGCGGGCGACCGTGGCGCTTGGTACTTTGTTCAGATCGAGCAGCACGGAAGTGAGCGGCATGCGCTCGGTCTCGGCGAGGGTTCTAAAATTCTCTGGCTTAGCGAAATCCACGGCGCAGCTCGCGGTGAACGCGTAACTGGAGATGACCGCAGCATCGGCGGAGCCGCTCATCAGGGCATCTAGGTTTTCACTGCAACTCGATAAATAGCGGATGGACCCCGGCTTGATTGCTTTGGCGGCCAGTATGGACAAGGGAGCATGGTATTTCTCAAAAGCATCTTCCTGGCCCAAGGCGAGGCGTTTGCCTTGTAGATCCGCCAGCGTTTTGATGGGCGAGTCTTTGGGGGTAATGAGCAGACCCCTCATGGTCGCCTGATTGTCCGGATCCTGAATATCGGCCACGCGTTTGAAGTCGCGTCCAGCCTGGGGGTTGAATCGCAGGGCTGTCCATGGCTTACAGATGACCCCATCGAAATCCTTGGCCTGGATGGCTTTTTCGAGGTCCATCACTTCCATGAAATAGGTAAAATCCAGAGTGATGTTCTTATTTTTTAGTTGAGCCAAGACGCCATCATAACTGCGTTTGGCAATTTCGCTGATGCAGTCGCAGGCGGTCTTGGTGCAGTAAATGTCATTGACGCCGATCTTCAGGGTGATCGCTGGGAATTCCCCGTCAGGCACGGGTGTCGGGGTGAAAGCCGTTTCGGCCACCGCGGGCGCAGCCACGCCAAACGCATGACTGGCACACACCATAAGGGCGGTTACAAAACGACCGCAGTGACCAGGGCTCATGAGCCCGCTCGATTGTGGAAAACTTTTCACGGTGTGGTCATGGTGGTCAATTGAGTGCGGAGATTTTCCACGAAGTCCTGGTCGCTCTGAATCAGGCGTGCGAGTGCGAGTTCAAACGATTTTTGGCCTACGAGGAGCTGGATTTTGCCGTCACGCACGAGGACGGTGGATGCCCCCGTGCCCTCAATGGCGAGCAACTTACCTGTCACCTGTTTGCCGGTCTGAGCATCTTGCCATGTCCTCACCTCAGACATCTCGGCCGATTCGGGTTTGTGGGTCGTGGCTGGGCTGGCTGCTGCGCTTGGGAGTCCCTTTGTGGGGGTGTCGGACACACATTTGATGAGGCAAAGTTTGGTGGTGGATGCCAGGTAAATGGCCCCCTTGCCATCGACGGCCACGGGGATGGACGAGCAACCGTTGACCAATTCGCCGAGTCCTTCGATGAGCTTGGCGTTCTTGCCCTTGTTGTCAGAGATTTTGACCCGGGTGGGCGATTTTTCCACCGTCACAATGAAGTCGCTACCGAGGGCCGCCACATTGACCGGATTGCAACACCCGTGAAACTCCTCCAACTTGTCACCACGCGCCCCGAACTCAGAGCGTTTCTTGTGCTTCACGTAGGTCTGCACCTTGAACCCGCCAAGGTTGGCTACCAGCATCGAATCCCCGTCATTCGTCGGGCAAAAATCGAAAATTCCGCAGCAAAGTCGGAATTCATCTTCTATTTTGTTCGTGAGTGTCGCCTTATCATTGGCGATGCTGAAAAATGCGATTTGGGTTTTCGCGTAGTCGGCCACAGCCAACTCGTCGCCGATGAAATGAGCCTCCCTCGCGGATAACACGTCCTGCAGGGGAAACTCCGATTCTTGCGTGCCGGTCATCGTGAATACCCCGCAGTTGGATCCACAGGCCTGCGTACGAGTCACCTTTTTGCCTTGAAACTCAACTTCCGTGTCCTTGGTCTTAGTGGTTAACAAATAGATTTTCTCATTGGCCACGGCCATGGCCGACGGCGCTGGGTCCATCTGGGATGCGAATTCACCGGTGTTTTTTCCAGTCAAATCATAGGTCGCCACCGTGCCATGGCTGAGCAGCACATGGATTTGATTCTGCGGAGTCACCGCGATACTTAGCGGCGTGGATTTGAGCCGAATATTCCCGAACCCCTCGTCCACTTTGTACGCGGGGACCTGAACCGCCAATGCCAACGGGGAGATGGCACTGAGGACAATGATGCGACAATATCTCCAGGAGCTTCGATGGTTCATATGGGTACTATAACTTGCGCAGTAAGCCAGAAACACCGGAGATATTACGCTTCAGAATTTCAAAATGATGGAATATGGGCAGTGTTTGGTAATTTATAGGCATGCGTGAGATCATCGATCAGGGCTGCCGCCCACAAACCGTGCTCACCGAGTTTTCTCACGCCCGAATGGTTTCGATTCTTGCGGGCGAGGGCGCCGCCGCCTAAGCCATGCGTGCCATGTCCGAAGCCGCCACGCTGCAACCCGCCCAGTCCACCGAAGCTGAATTAATCGCCATTCGCCGCGAGAAGTTGGCGAGACTTCGTGATTTGGGAGTGGATCCTTATGGATCGCGGTTTGAGGTTTCAGCCACGCCGGGTGGGCTTCGCGCCAATTTCGTTGAAGGGCAGCAAGTGAAACTTGCAGGTCGGATCATCGGTCTGCGCGACATGGGCAAGTCCGTGTTCTTTCAACTGGGCGATGTGCTCGGGTCAATCCAAGGCTATCTCGGGACCAAGAATCTATCCGACGAGCAGGCAGCCATCTGGAAATGCCTGGACCGCGGCGACTGGATTGGGATTGAGGGGGAGACCTTCCTCACCCGCACGGGAGAACCGACGGTGAAGGTTGAGCGCTTCACGGTGTTGTCGAAGGCGCTGCGGCCGATGCCTGACAAGTTTCATGGGTTGGCGGACCGGGAGACGAAATACCGGAAGCGGCATCTGGATTTGATGGGCAACCCAGATAGCGCCAGCTTGTTTGTGACGCGGGCGCTGATGTTGGCTGAGATTCGGAGTTTTCTGCAGGAGCGCGGGTTTCTCGAAGTGGAAACCCCGATGCTCCAAGACATCCCCGGCGGGGCGGCGGCCCGCCCGTTTGAAACATTTCACAATGCGCTTGGCATGCCGCTCACCTTGCGCATCGCCCCGGAACTCTTCCTTAAACGCTTATTAGTCGGTGGCTTCACCAAGATTTTTGAACTCAACCGGAACTTCCGCAACGAGGGGATCTCGCGTCGCCACAACCCGGAGTTCACCATGCTAGAGGCCTACTGGGCGTTCTCGGACTTCGAGGAAATGGCCAACCTCGTCGAGGAGATGACCTGCCACCTCGCTGAAAAGTTTTGTGGTGGTTTGCAGATTGAGCACAAGGATGAGGCCGGCGAGGTGATCCGCACGATCGATCTGACGCGCCCGTGGCACCGCGCAAACTATCACGACCTGATCATGGGAGTGGCCGGCGAGGATTTCTTTGACCTCACCCCGGCCCAGCGCCGGGCGAAATGCGACGCGCTGGGCGTGCAAATTTCGCCGCAAATGGAGGATTTTGAGGTGATTCAGCAGGTGTTTGAAAAAATGGTCGAGGAACACACCTTTGACCCATGCTTCGTCACCCGGGTCGCCAGCGAACTCGTGCCGCTCGCGAAAGTCACCCCAGGTGGCAAAACCGTGGAAGTTTACGAGCTCATCATCAACGGCCAGGAAATTTCCCCCGGCTACTCGGAACTTAACGACCCCGACGTCCAGCGTCAACGCCTCGAACACCAAGCCGGCGGCGAGGAAGAACAAAAAGTGGACTACGATTTCATCGAGACCCTCGAGCATGGCATGCCGCCTGCGGGTGGCATCGGGATCGGCATCGACCGCCTAGTGATGATGCTCACCGGCGCTCCGACCATCCGCGACGTGGTTCTCTTCCCGCTGCTGAAGCGCAGGGACTAGGTGCTCACCTGGGTTGTCGAGCGCAGCGATGGCGGGTGGTGGCATGAGCGTGGGAGAATGTCAGAGTCGACGCGGTGATCAAGCGCCTGAATTCCCAAGCTAACGGCTGATTTCATGGCCGTAGCCGCAGTGGAACGCGCCTGATTCTGGGGGATTTAACCAAAATCTTCCAGGAGTCACAAAAAAACCTTGCGTGGTGGGGTGCTCCGTGGTGTTCTCCCCGCCCGCCCACGGGGGTGGAACAACCAATTTCTTAATACGGCCATGGCCTACGCAGTGATCAAAACCGGCGGTAAACAATACCGCGTCCAACAAGGCACCAAGTTCGACGTCGAAAAACTCGACTTGGAAGTGGACTCTGAAATTCAATTTGACGTGCTGCTTGTTGGCGAAGGAGAGAGCGTGAAGATTGGAGCGCCACTCGTCGCAGGGGCTTCGGTCACCGCGAAGGTGCTCAACCAGTATCGCGGCCCCAAGGGTGTCGCCTTCAAATTCAAGCGCCGCAAAGGATTTCACAAAACCAAGGGATTCCGCCGCAGCCTCACCACGCTCGAAGTCACGGCCATCGCCGGTTGATCATCCACTCCTCACCCATCTACTTCCATGGCCCATAAAAAAGGACAAGGCTCCGTTAAAAACGGACGCGATTCACGCAGCAAACGCCTCGGCTTGAAAAAATCAGGCGGTCAAGCGGTCATTGCTGGCAACATTCTCATCCGTCAACGCGGCACCAAAGTGCATCCCGGTCTCGGGGTTGGCATCGGTCGTGACCACACGTTGTTTGCGCTGATTGATGGCAAGGTTCAATTCGACAAGGATGCTCGCCGCGTCAACGTGGTCGCTCCGGCCGTGAACTGAGCCGAGACTTCTAAGGATTCTTTCAATCCGCCGCTCCCATTCCCGGGTGCGGCGTTTTTTTAGGAGCGGCTCTTCAGCCGCCCACGACGATTGGGGGCGTCACGGCGGCGATCATCGTCGCTTACTGGGGTTGTGATCGGTGGGCAAACTGCTAAATTGAGACCGATCATGCCTGTCGCCCCCCTTGCCACCTCCCCGTTTACCCCGCGCGTCGTTTACGAAGCGCGGGGTCTGCGTAAGGTCTATCATACCGGGGAAGTTGAGGTGGTGGCGCTTGATGGCGTGGACTTGGAACTCCGCGCCGGCGATCTCGTCTGCTTGTTAGGTGCCTCCGGCAGCGGCAAGTCCACCTTACTGAACATCCTCGGCGGACTCGATGTGCCTACTTCCGGCGAGCTCATCTACAAGGGATGGCCACTCGATGGATCGCAGGAAGATATTCTAACGCTTTTCCGCCGTAACTGCGTGGGCTTCGTCTTCCAATTCTACAATCTAATTCCCTCGTTGACCGCCCGTGAGAACATCGCGCTCATCACGGATATCTCGCTGAACCCAATGAGCCCGGAGGAAGCTCTGGAAATGGTCGGACTCGGGGCTCGCATGGACCATTTTCCATCGCAACTCTCCGGCGGCGAACAACAACGCGTGGCCATCGCGCGCGCCATCGCCAAACGGCCTGAGGTGTTGTTGTGCGATGAACCGACTGGCGCGCTCGACGTCACCACCGGAATCACCGTGCTGGAGGCCGTCGAGCGCATCAACCGCGAACTCGGCACCCTCACCGTGATCATCACCCACAATGCGGTGATGGCCGAAATGGCCGATCGCGTGCTCCATCTATCCGATGGTAAAATCGTTAGGTCTCACCACAATGACCGCCGCCTGCCGGCCTCTGCACTCAAATGGTGACTCCCATAACTGGCCACAGACAATTAAAAGATAGTGTAAAGATTCGTCTGTAAAAGCCCGCTACGCAGCCAGTGCGGCGGCGCGCCGACCTCTCTCCGACCCGTCGGGGTGGTCGGCGTCCGGCCATGACCAGCGACTGGAGGTGTTCAAACCAAAACAGCACCAGCCATGAACGAACAAAACCAACCTACCCGCCCCTGATCAGCGCGGAGCGACCGACCGCAATCGGTGCCTTGGAACTTGCCGTTCCGCAGGTCCGCGAGAGCGAAACGGTTTTCCGCACATCGTTGCTAGAGAAGAGTTCGCGCAGTGACCGTGCCCTCAAATTCGCCATCGCCACCATGTATGTCGAGGGGGTGAGCACGCACCGCGTCACCCGGATCATGGAACAGATGTGCGGATTTGAGGTCTCCTCCGGCCAGGTCTCAAACCTCAACAAGCCGCTCGACGTCGAATTCGGGAAATGGCGCACCCGCCCCCTTCCCGAGATCTCCTACATGACCGTCGACGCCACCTACTACAAGGTCCGCATCGACGGGGTTGGCCGCGACTGCGCCACACTCAGCGCCCACGGCATCCGCCGTGACGACGGCAAGCGCATGATCCTCGGTGTCAGTCGCGCCCTCTCCGAGGCGGAAGTCCACTGGCGCGGCTTTCTCATTGGCCTCAAGGAGCGCGGCATCGGTATCCCGGATCTAATCACCTCCGACGCCCACAGCGGCCTGAAAGCCGCTCTCAAAGCCCGTTCAACGCCAGCGAGAACGTCAACGGCCAGATCAAGAAGCGCACCCGCGTCGTCGGCCTCTTCCCGAGCGGGGAATCACTCCTGAGACTCGTCACCGGCGTCCTCATCGAGATCTGCGAGACATGGGAAACCGGCAAAGCCTACATCACTCTCAGCTAACAGAAACCAAACCAAAAAAACAAAACCAACCACCTTCAGAAAAAGTCATCCGCCGCTGTTACAGAAAAAGATTTGCTCGGTCCCCGGGGTCTTCCATGTGACTGAGTTAGAGGAAGGCGAGCTCCATATCATTTGCTTTGGAACTCAACCAACGGGCGTAGTTTTTCAATGAAACCGTCATGCCATCTACTGCCCTTTGGGGAAGGTTGGCGATTGCGGTAATCATTGGCGTGTCGTGCAGGGTACGCTTATGGGGGTGCGGGAGAGTTCAACGCGGAGTGGCGTCGTGGAATCGAAATGGAGGTCGCGTTGAGGGTGGGCGATGATAATGCCCGCATCGGAAAACGCCTTGTCGATCAAGAAACGCAGGTCGCTGGCTAGAGTCCCTCTGCTGGTCTTGCGCGTATCAAACCAAAACAACAGGGAGAAAGTGAGGGAGTTTTCGGCGAAATTATCGAAACGAACTTCAGGAGCTGGATCGTCTTTCACGAGGTCGTGTTCACTGGCCACGGCGAGCAGCAAGCGGGAGACCTCGTGGGGTGGTGAACCATAGGCGACTCCGACCAGCAGGAAGTGCCGGATCACGGTGTTTGAGAGGCCGCGCAAATTTTTTTCTGTAAAAGTGGCTGATGAATTTTTCTGAAGGTGTTTGGTTTTGTTATTTCCGTTTAATTTCTATTAGCTGGGAGTGAG
>JAYSPI010000014.1:0-8160 GCA_043722215.1 Prosthecobacter sp. | reverse complement strand
AGTCATGAGAATCATCGCCGGCACCGCCGGACGCACCGCCATCAAGGTCCCCACCGCAGTCACTCGTCCCACCACCGACTTCGTCCGCCAAGCGCTGTTCTCCATTCTCGGCCAGCGCGTCGATCGCGCCCGCGTCCTCGACCTCTTCGCGGGCTCCGGTGCCATCGGCCTGGAGGCCCTCAGCCGCGGCGCCGCCTCCTGCATCTTCATTGATGATCACCGCCAGGCGTGCGCCGTGATCACCGCCAACCTCACCAAAGCTCGGCTGACTGGCGGCCGCGCACTCAACTCGCAAGCCGCCACCTTCCTCAAGCGTGACTCCGCATGCTACGACCTCATCTTCGCGGACCCTCCCTACTGGAAACATCACGGCGACACCGACCACATCGGCTCGCTCCTGCATAGCGGGCTGATTGCACCGCGCCTCGCCCCCGGCGGTTGGCTCCTCACCGAAATCTCCGCCCGCCAGCCCTCACCCACCGCCGCCGCCTTCACCCTACTCGACCGCCGCGAATACGGCGGCAGCGCCGTGCTATTCTACTCCCACAGCGACCCTTGACCCGAGCTCATGCCGCCACGCTCCGGGCGCTTGACCGTATGCCTGCTTGAATGCATTCGATAGGTGAAACCCAGAACTGAATCCAACCCGCGCCGCAATGTCATCCAAGGTGGCGTCGCTCGACATGAGCAGCCGCCGGGCCCGCATGAGTCGCAAGCGGATGACATATTGCCACGGTGCAAATCCTGTCTGCACACGGAAGGCGCGACGGAAGTGCGAGTAGGCCACACCGAGTTTCACCGCCAGGTTCTCGACATTGACCGGCTCGGCGTGGTGTTCGTTGAGAAAGCGCTCCGCCTCAATGACCGCCTGCTGAATGCGTGACGAACGCACTGCCCGCCGGGCAGCCCGCGCGCAAAGAGCCAAAACCCGCAGCGCGGCGGCTGATAGATCAGGATGAAAATCACAGGGATCCATCCGCAGCCGCCGGTGAATCGCCTCCATGGCACTCTCCAATCCGATATCAATCGCCCCGACATAGAGGATGGCCGCCGGTGAAAAGACCTCCGCCGCCAGTAGCCCGTCCACGACGCCTCCCTGAACTTCAATCCAACTTTCCGTCCAACCAGTCTGCGCCTCTGGACGGTAGCGGTGCCATGTCCTAGGATGGAGCAAAAACACCATACCTGCTCGCACACGCAGGCGTCCTGTCGCGCGGGTTTCTAACCATCCCGCACCTGCCGAAATGAGCACGATCTGCAACGCATCAAGCACCCGCCCGTGAGACCAGTCGAGCCAGTGATCCTCTGGATGCGATGCGGGCGGGTAGAACATTCCCGCCTCGATGCAAGTGTGCCCGGCCGCCGTCACACCCAGCCCCCAAGCACCCATCTCCGGAGTGGCGGGCAAATAACGAAAATAGTCGGTAGCCGATGAGATCATTTCCTGTATGCAAATGATCAATAGCCCCATTTCCAAATAACTGACCATCCCATAGTTTCAGAACATGAAAATCACTCCGGTTCGCGTAGGGCTTTTTGGCATCGGCTTGGACACCTATTGGCCGCAGTTTGCCGGCTTGAAAGAACGCCTCGAGGGCTATCTTGCCGAGGTCAGCGCCATGCTTACTCGTCCCGACGTGGAAATCGTCAACCTCGGACTCATCGATTCACCGGAAAAAGCGCTGGCGGCCGGCCACCAATTTCGCCGCGAGGATGTGGACATCATTTTCCTCCACGTGACGACCTACGCGCTTTCCTCAACCGTCCTACCGGTGGTCCGCCGAGCGAAGGTGCCCGTGATCATCCTCAATCTAGCACCCGAGGCGGCCATCGATTATGCCATGTTCAACCAGATGGGCGACCGCACGGCAATGACCGGCGAGTGGCTCGCCCATTGCTCGGCCTGCCCGGTGCCCGAAATCGCCAACGTTTTCAAACGTGCGCGCATCCCCTTCGAGCAAATCACCGGCATGCTGCACGACGACCCAGAATGCTGGAACGAGGTGGACGCCTGGATCGATGCGGCCCGCGTGGCTCATGTGATGTCTCACAACCGCCTCGGCCTGATGGGACATTATTACAATGGCATGCTCGATATTTACTCGGATACCACCCTCCAGTGCGCAACCTTTGGCGGACACCTCGAAATCCTCGAAGTCGATGAACTCGCCGCCATGCGCCGGGACGTGAGCGCAGCGGAAATCTCCGCGCGCCTCGCCCATTTCCGCGAGCAGTTCGAGGTGCAGGCCGATTGCACGCAGGACGAACTCGAGCGTGCCGCACGCACCTCAGTGGCCCTAGATCGATTAGTGGCTGAACATGATCTCGGTTCGTTAGCATATTACTACATGGGCACCGGAAACCCCGACAACGAGGAGACCATCCGCTCAATCATTCTCGGCACATCACTACTAACAGCTCGCGGAATACCCGTCGCCGGCGAATACGAGGTGAAGAATGCCCAGGCGATGAAAATTATGGATAGTTTTGGCGCGGGGGGATCATTCACCGAGTATTATGCCATGGACTGGAACGACGATGTGGTCATCATGGGCCATGATGGCCCTGGCCACATCGCCATCGCCCAAGGAAAAACCAAAGTGCGCCCGCTTGATGTCTATCACGGCAAGGTCGGCCGCGGATTATCGGTCGAAATGTCAGTGAAGCACGGGCCGGTGACGCTCCTGTCAGTAGTCGAGACCGCCGAGGGACCGCTCAAGCTGCTAGTCGCCGAGGGCCAAGCAGTTCCCGGGCCGATCCTCGAAATCGGCAACACCAACAGCCGTTACAAATTCTCTATCGGCGCCCGACGCTTCACCAACGACTGGAACGCTCATGGCCCGGCCCACCACTGCGCCGTCGGCATCGGCTCCATCGCCGGAAAAATCAAAAAACTCGGTCGCTTGCTCGGCATCGAAACCGTGTGCATCTGCAATCACCTCCCTGGGGCCACTCCCCGCAACTGAATGTTTTTTGGCGCTGCTGGACATTTAGTGCGTAGTAGCTGGGTGGTTTTGTATAACTAAGCCGCCTGCTATCCAATAGGCCATGGCTTGAAAGTAGCAGAATGCGCGGTAGCCGCGTGCTCTGCGTCGTGCGAGCCTTAGGAGTGATTCCTCGCTCGGGAAGAGGCCGACGACGCGGGTGCGCTTCTTGATCTGGCCGTTGACGTTCTCGCAGGCGGTGGATGTCCGCAGGCGCTTGCGCTGGGCTTGAGGAAAGGAGAGGGCGTTGAAGTCTACAGGCAGGTTGTCCTCGGACCAGGCGGCGAGCTTGGGCTGGCTTTCTCGGTAGGTTTTCACGAAATCCTTGACGTCGCGGCTGATGGTGGACCACTGGAAGTTGCTGTTGAACTTGATGCCGTAAGGCGGATCGAAGTAGATGTATTGAACCTTGCCGCGCAGACCCTCGCATTCCGCCAGGCTTGCCATGACTTGGAGCGAGTCGTCGAGGGTCATGCGGTTGGACCAATTCGGGTCGTGGGCGTAGAACTCGGTCTTGTCCGCGCCTTTGGGGATGCCGTTGAAGTCGGCGAAGAGATCGGGCGTGACCTTGCCGTCGTCTTGCTTGGGGGTAGCGACATGCCCTACGAGGACATCCGCGACTACCTGATGTTGCTACTCAGCGAGTCGAAAGCGAATCCGCAAACGATCCAGATCCACCATACCGTGATCGCCCCGGATCGCATTCGGGCAGTGGAACATTCAAAGCTGGCGGGATTGCATGTGGCGGACGCGGTGACCTCGGGATTCCATTTCGCACAAGGTGAACCGCTACGGGGAAACCGAGACCAACTACCTGCCACGCCCTCCATCCCAGGCCGATGGCCTCATGCGAACATTGACAGCAGTGGCAGATCGCGGCCAAGTTACTGCCATGTCACGCTTTGCCAACAAAATCGCCGTCGTCACCGGAGGTGGCCGTGGAATCGGTCAGGAAATCGCCCGAGCCCTCGCCGCTGAGGGCGCCAAGGTGGCCGTGGTCAGTCGCAGTGCCGCCAGCTGCGGCAAGGCGGCCGAGGAAATTAACGCGGTCTATCCGGGCACATCCACCGCCTATGCGGTGGATGTTGCCGACCACGCGGCCGTCCAGTCGCTGGCAAAACAAATTGGTGAGGAGTTGGGCCCCGTGAACATTCTGATCAACAATGCCGGGGTCACCCGCGACGGTCTGCTGATGCGGATGAAGGAAGAGGACTGGGACACCGTACTCGACACCAATCTCAAGGGTGCCTTCAACACCGTCAAAGCCTTCATGCGCGTGCTCATGAAAGCCGAGGACCCACGGATTATCAATATTGCCTCGGTCATCGGCCTGATCGGCAACGCCGGCCAAAGCAATTACGCCGCCAGCAAGGCCGGCCTGATTGGCTTCACCAAATCCGTCGCCCGCGAACTTGCCGGTCGCGGCGTCACCTGCAATGCCGTGGCTCCAGGATTTATCACGACGGACATGACCGACGCACTGCCCCCGGCGGTGAAAGACGCCGTGCTCGCCAAAATCCCGCTCGCTACCTTTGGTGCCACCACGGACATCGCCACCGCCGTCGCCTTCCTCGCCAGCCCAGCCGCTCGCTACATCACCGGCCAGGTCATCGCCGTCGATGGCGGCATGACGATGTAAGGTCGATGCTCAAAAATCATCTCTCAAATCAGGAGAAACCCACCTCCTCAAGCGACCTCGTTTCACCATTAAAAGCTCACCCGAATGGACCTCATCCTATTGCGCCACGGCAAGGCGGAAACCCGCAACTCCGGCGGTGACGCGGCCCGTGCTCTGGTCGAAAAAGGCCGTGAACAGGCACACAAGGCCGCCAAACTCTTGAAACGAACCCATTGGCTACCCGACATCGTGCTCACCAGCCCGCTGGTGAGGGCCCGCCAGACGGCCGATGAATTCTGCGAAAGCGCAGGCATCCCCGGTGCCGTCATCCAAGGGTGGCTCGCTAGCGGAATGCGCCCACAGCTCGCACTCCAGGAACTCGTCGCATTCCGCGAATTCAAACGCGTCGCCATCGTCGGCCATGAACCGGATTTATCCGACCTGATCCAATGGGTTCTGGGGGTCACCGGCAGCGGTGGCGGCGGGGTGGACATCAAAAAGGGATCCCTCTCTTGCCTCAAAGTCTTCCCACCCGCCCGCTTCGGTTCACTCGCGTTCCTCATCCCGCCCAAGCTCGCCGACGACTCATTTATCTGACCCGGCGGTTTTGATTGCATGCGGCGCGCGATGCCGGAACAGTCGCCGTGTTCAGGAGTCCATCCACACCGCATGAAAGTCATCGCCGTCGCTAACCAAAAAGGAGGAGTGGGCAAAACCACCACCGCCTTGAACCTATCCGCCGGTCTGGCCCTGCGCGGCCAGCGCGTGCTGTTAGTTGACCTTGACCCGCAGGCCAACTGCACCAGTGGCTTGGGTGTGGAACCGCCCGCTGGCGGCAGCATGTATCCGGTGCTCGTCGGCGAAGCGACCGTCCACCAACAAATCATCCCCACCGGCCGCCCAAACCTCTCGCTGGTGCCATCGGAAATGGACCTCGCCGGCGTGGAGATTGAGCTTGCCCGCAGCGACGACCACCTGACGCGCCTGCGCCACATCCTGCAAGCACTCAAACCCAACGACTTGTTTGAGTTCTGCATCCTGGACACCCCACCGTCGCTGGGCGTGCTCATGACGTCCGCCCTCGCCGCCGCCGACGAAATCCTCATCCCCCTCCAATGCGAGTGGTATGGCCTCGAAGGCCTCGCCAAAATCGTCCACGTCATCGACCAAATCCGCGGCTCCGGCGCCAACCAGGAGATCAAGCTGGAAGGCATTGTCATGACGATGTATGACGGTCGCACACTCCTGTCGCGCCAAGTCGTCGAGGAAGTGGCCGAATTTTTTCCGGGCCAGATGTATCGGACGATGATTCCGCGCACGATCCGCATCGGGGAAGCCCCCAGTCACGGTAAAACCATCTACGAGCACGACCCCCACGGCGTAGGCGCGCAATCCTACGGTGCCCTAGCCGACGAGTTTCTCGCCCGCCACTTGCCTCCTCAGCCATAGCACGGCGCCGGCGGTCGGTCTGCGGGCCTCTGCGAATTCGCTAGCGCCGCGTCCCTGGCACGCTCATAAGTCACACACTCCCATGCAGCACTCATCCCTCGCCGCTCTCGCCCTGATGGCCCTGATTGCCCCGGTCTCCGCCGGCATCACCTTCACCCCCGTCCACGGCCAAGCGGGTGAAAGCGTCCGCCTTGTCACCCATTCCGAAACGACCGGTGGCACCATCGAACGCACCCGCTCCGGCGAGTCCAGCGCCGGCACGATCGTCATCACCCGTGACCGCGAGTTGGTCTGGACGTTCCGCTCGCCCACTGCCGACGGGACCCGCCGCGGCATGGTTCGTGTTCCAAAAATCACCCAATCCTCGAAGACCGTCATCGCCGGTCATGAGGAAAAATCCACCGACGAGAGCCCGCTAACGGGCAAGATGTTTGCCATGTCCAAATCCGCCACCGGCGAGTGGCAATTCGAACTCGATGGAGCGGTCCCCCTCACCCGCGTACAATCCGAAATCGACGAACTCAAAATCTATCTGCGTCGCAATTGGTTCCCGACGCGCGAACTCAATCTGGGCGATTCCTGGGAGTTCGATCCCACCTGGGTCAAGTCGGTGATCCAAAAAGACCTCGCCAAGGCCCAGACCATCGGCACCATGCGCCTCCAACAAATCCGCCGCAGCGAAAAACGCCAATCCGCTGTCATCGACGTCTCCATCCGCAGCTCCGGCAGCAACTTCCAGTCCGACGGCAGCGAATCCAGCGCCTCCATCGAACTCAAAGGCCAACTCATCGTCAACCTCGACACCATGCTCGATGAATCCCTCGACCTCAAAGGCACCATCACCACCCGCTCCAGCAAACCCGGCGAATCCACCCAGGCGAAACTCCCCATCCACCTGACCGCCACCAAATCGTTCGTCCACGACGACCTGTAAGCCCCTGCGAACCGGATCTAGCAGCCGCCACCTCGTCAGCGCTCCAGCTCACGCATCGATCTCGCCCGCCAGCGAGCGACTCTGCGATGGACACTGGCATCTTCGGCGGCCCGCCTGGCCATGAGATGACTCGCGTGACTGCTGGCCAGGCCGCTGAGACCGACTTGACACACAGCGAATTCATTTTTCTCTAAGATTCTGCTTGGCAAGCGGGTGTGTATTCTGCAACTTGCGCGCCCGCCCGGGTTCCGGGCGTACGCAATCGAGCTTCATCATGTCCGTATCCATCCGACTCAACCGCAAGGGCACCAAAGACCGCCCTTACTATAAAATCGTTGCTGTTGACAGCCGCAAGCGTCGCGACGGACGTTTCATCGAACAACTCGGTACTTACGATCCTTCGCTTGAAGGCATCAACTTCAAAATCGATCTTGCAATCGCAGATAAATGGCTTGCCGTGGGAGCCAAACCCTCCGAGACAGTAAATAGCATGATCCGCAAAGCTCGTACCGCTGCTGCTGTTATTCAGTCTTGATTCATTTTTGATTTAAAATTTCTTCAAACACCGCGTTCCATGAGGAATTGCGGTGTTTTTTTTTGAAAATTCTACTGACGAATACGACTCCGTAAACTGCTTAAATCTCCCCGATGCCGCCAATCAGCTTTGAACAATTCATGGCCCACGCCTTGTACGATCCAGAACATGGCTACTACGCAAGGCAAATTACGGGGATCGGAAGGAACGGCGATTTCACCACCGCACCAATGCTCTCAGCCGCCCCGGCGCGAGCTATCGCCCATTGGGCAAGTCAAGCAATGGCCGAAAATTGTTGCCAAAATCTTATAGAAATTGGCCCGGGAAATGGCGTACTGGCTGCTCAAATCCTTAAATACCTACCCTGGAAACTGCGCTGGAGGACTCAACTGCACTTGGTCGAAACCTCAGCCCCACTCGCTGCGCGTCAACGTAAACTGCTAGGAAAGCGAGCGACTTGGCATCGCAACACCCGCGATGCCCTAGCCGCCTGTGGAGGAAATGCTGTGATCTTCTCGAATGAACTGGTAGATGCTTTTCCTGTTCGGCGATTTCAAAAAACCGCATTAGGGTGGCAAGAACTCGCTATCGAATTTGATCAGTCAAAGAGAGTGCTGGAATCCCTGCTCGCCCCTGCCCC
>JAYSPI010000013.1:0-8070 GCA_043722215.1 Prosthecobacter sp. | reverse complement strand
CACTCGGCATGGATGCTCGCCAATGCCACTCAGGCCCACGACGAAACCAATCCATCTAACACGCCCTTCACCCGAATGACGGCAGCGGGTTACATGTGGTCCACGGCCGGCGAAAATATCTTTGCCTCCGCCGAGAGCGCGTGGCACGGCCATGCCGGGTTTCAAGTCGATTGGGGTAGTGGCATAGGCGGCATGCAAAGTCCGCGCGGCCACCGTGAAAGCATCCACAGTGCAAACTTCCGTGAGATTGGCGTGGGCGTCACGCTCGGCACCTACACTATTGCTTCTAACACCGTCGGTCCTCAACTCGTGACCCAAGACTTTGCCGCCACCTTCACCAACCCCACCCTGGCCACCGGCGTCGCCTACTATGACCTTAATACCAACGGATTTTATGATATCGGCGAAGGCATCGCCGGCATCGCCGTCAATGCCAGCGGATCCGGCGTCACCCAGTACTGCACCACCGCCATCGGCGGCGGATGGGTCGTACCCATCCCCACTACCGCCACGACCCGAACCATTACATTTTCTGGCCTCAATATCAACCAGACCGCCAGCCTCGTCGTGCCCGCCGCAACCAATGCCAAGGTCGACCTGAAACTTACCTATACTCCGCCGACCATCACCAGCGCCGCCACCGCTAACACCGCGGGGCCTTACACTCTAACATTTACGGCGGTCGGCGGGGCCACCGCCTACACTTGGAACCGCTGGACATTATCCCCAGCTGCCGCCGACCCCTGTGACACCACCACCACCGTCACAACCGCAACCACCGGCACATATGCAGTCCGCAACACCACCGTGACACAAGAAGGTGCCGCCTCATTCCACCTAGAAAACTCCACCGGCAACGACCAATCACTGCAACTCAACGCACTTTATTATGGCCAATCCACACCCACCCTAACGTTTCAAAGCCAAATCCGCTACGCGACCACCGCCGAGTTATTTAAAGTCCAAATCAAGGAGGAAGGCTCACTCATCTGGCTGGACGCCTTCAGCCAGGCGGGCACCGGCAACTCCGGCGAAACCGCCTTCACCCAGCGCACCGCGCACCTCAGCGCCATGGTCGGCAAGAGCTTCCGCGTCCGCTTCCTCTTGAACTCAACGGGCAGTTATTTCAATGGCTATTCTGGCGACGCCTTCGGCTGGTTCATTGATGCGATCGCCTTCAACGGCGTTTCGTCGTTAGACAATAACTTGACCCAGACACTCAACACGACCAGCGGGACCTTTTCACCGAGCGCTGGCACATATCTCATGGCCTTGGCCCCCGTGATCTCAAACCGCAACTTCCCGGCGTCCTATCAATCGCTCGTCGTCACCACCCAACTCACTGCCACCGTCACCCTAGGCAACCTCACCACCACCTATTCGGGTAACCCGCATCCGGCCACCGCCACCACCTCACCCGCCGGGCTGCCCGTAACCCTCACCTACAATGGGTCAACCACGCCTCCGACTAATCCAGGCAGTTATACCGTCGTTGGCACGATCTTCGACGCCAGCTATCAAGGCAGCGCCACCGGCACCATGGTTATTTCCATCATCGCCCCAGCCATCCTTGCCCAACCGGTGTCACCCACGATCACTAAAAACACCAGCACCAACCTAACGGTACTCGCCTCCGGCACCGCCCTCACTTATCAATGGTATAGTGGCACATCGCCTACCACGACCACCCCAATCGCCGGGGCCACCGCCGCGTCCTTCACCACCCCTACCCTGACCACAACCACCAACTATTGGGTCCGCGTCAGCAACCCCGAAGCCACCGCAAATTCTAAAACCACTAAAGTCACCGTCACTTCCAGCGCCGTCACCCGTACAATCGCCACTTGGGCGTCGGAAATCGAGTTAGCTAACAGCCTACCTGCTGGCACGATTGCTAGCGTGCTGGCGGATTATGACAATGATGGTCGTTCCAACCTGATGGAATACGCCTTTGGCACCTCACCCATCGTCAGCAACGACGCAGCCCCCCGCATGCCCGTAATGATCGCCGACCCAACGTATTGGATCCTCGAATACCAGCGTGACACCACCCTAACCGATATCACGTTCACAGCACTCGCATCCTCTAATCTAACTACCTGGAAGGCCCCCGGCGATATCGGTGCACTCAGTGGATTCGCCGACACCGTCGTCGCCACCACCGGCACCCTCCAAACTCACCGCGCATCCGTCCCGCGCTCGTCATCAAGGCAGGCATTCCTTCGCTTGCGCGTCACCCAGCCGTGAGAACGCAAAACTCCTGATGTTATTCCTGCTCCACGCGCACCCGCAGAAACCGCCGCCCCTGTCCGCTCATCACTGCGGTGTCCTTCACGGTGACCACGGTGCGATCCACCCAATCCACCGCGCTGAGCACCTGCGCATGCCCCAATCCATCCGCTGATTTCCAAATTTCGCTCCAGCTGCCCGTCAGGTGATTGTTCGCCTCCACCGCGTAGGTCAGTCCCAAGGTCGCCTTGCGCACCGGAAATGTCAGCGTCTGGTATCGCGCCGCCGGTGCCACGCCCACCACCCCACCGAAAACGACTCGATCGGTTGCGGTTGCCAGCGCCGGATCACCAAGAAACGCAAATTCCTGCAAATTGTTCCATCCGTCGCCATCCGGGTTTTGCGCCACACCGCTCGTGCCACCCGGAAACGTCGTGCGCGCCGCCCAGCTGGCATAGGTGTCAGTTAGATTAACCACAACCGTTTGTGATGCAGTTAGATTATCCAGATCGGTGGCGGTGACCGTCACGCTCGTTTGGCCACCGGCCAGACCGACTAGGTGGAGTTGGCCATTCACGAGGGTGGCTGTGGCCACAGCGGGGTTCGTGTTACCCGTGATGCTATAACTGAGGGTCGGAATCACCGTCACCGAGGTCATCTTGACTAGCCTCGTCTGGTCCATCGTCGTACTCGCCGATGTGAGCGGAAACCCCGTATACTGCGTCGCCGTGGCACTTCCATCCAGCTGCAAGTTATAGGTATTAATGGGCAGAGCGCTGATCTCGTCGGCCACGGCCATCCCATTGCCCGCCACCCGACCCAACACCGTGAAGCCGCCATTTTGATAATCCAAATTTGAGCGATTATCTGCCAGACTTACAAAAAATTGGCTGGTGGCGCTGTTAGGATCGCCACCGAGCTTGGCCATCGACACCGTCCCACGCTCGTTGGCGATGCCCGGCTCATTGGTCACGGGCGGATTGGTGGCCACGGTGGCAAACTGGTTGCCGGTGCCCGTCCCCTTGATACCGCCTCCCTGAATCACAAACCCAGCAATACTGCGATGGAAGTCCACATCGGTGTATTTGCCCGCAGTCACATAACTCAAGAAATTTGCGACCGTGGCCGGCGTGGACGAGTTGAATAGGACAAAATCCATATTCCCCAGGGTTGTGCTGACCCGCACTGCCGACTCTGCTTCCACGTCAGAGAATGCACCCGCCATCGGCGTGTCGCGGGTGGTGCCGGCCGTACCGGTCCATGCGGCGATGCTCGCGCCCACGGTCGGTGGCCCGGCAGGTGGACGGACGCGGATGTAGAACGTTTGACTCACCGAGCCGCCGTTCGTCAGGTTCACGGTGTAGGTTAGCGTGTAGTTTCCCACCGCCGGATAGACGCCACTGAGCACACCCGTGGCACGATCAAACAGCAACCCCGAAGGCACACCCGTGAGCACGCGGGAACTCACTCCAGCACTCGATGCCTGGCTGAAAACGTGATAGAACGAACTCCCCGGCGTGCCGGAGCTCCCGGTCTTGCTGGTAACACCATCCACGGTGACGGTCGCTACCGTGGACTGGCCAATGGGGGCTAAACGATCATATGGCTTGACGATGAATGAATAGGTTTTACCCGCTTCCACGGATGGGGCGACGATTTGACAACTGGTAGCATCCGCCCGCAGCGACCCCAGCAACTCGTAATTTGCGCCATGTGAGCCATCGCTAGGCAGATAGAGAACATCATAGCCTGCCTCATTCTGGACGTTTGCCCAGGAGAGGTTGATCATGGTTTGACCGGGGACAGCGACTGCCGACAACGGATACTCGCCGCCCGGAACGATGACCTCATTGGAGTAGCCTGATACCGCCGAGGCGCCAACGGCTGAGTCCGGAGTGAGCGGGACACCGCCTTGAAATGCGCGCACCCGAAACGCATAACTCCCTAGCGGCGCGATCAGGTTACTCGGCAAGACCACCACCTGATTGGCGCCTGTCTTGCCCACATACACCCACGGTTCACCCCCGATCTTGCGTTCGATCGCGAAGCCGGTCTCCGCGGTGGACTGTTCATCCCAACTCATCACCACATTGAATGGATCCACCGCTGTAACACTCAGGTGAATCGGAGAACCTAAATCCGCAGTCCCCACTGTGACCTCGTTGGTCGGGGCCGACACCCCATCGATGTTAGATGCGTACACTCGAAATGCGTAGACAGCATCCCTGGACGCGCCGGTCAACTGAATACTGTAATTACCGGTGCTGCTGCCGGTAGTGGACGACGGCTGGCCCAAATTCGTAAAGGCTCCGCCATTCAGGCTATACTGAACGATCCAGTTGGTTTCGTCAGTCGAGTTATCATTCCACTCGATGTCAATGGTCGCCGTGCTGGACACCGGGTTATAGGCGACCGCGACACAATTTGTTGGAGCTGCAGGAACCGCTCCCTGGCTAACCCCGGCCAACCCGACCCACAGCCCGCCAAGCACGCGCACGTGGCGGCCTAGCATCCGGTGGGTTAAGCCGATGGCGAACATGGCAGGGAAGTACCGCCATCCCCCCGCGATGTCAACCGGCGGTTTTCGGGCCGATTTTCCGCTACCCAGCAGGCGTGGCAGCCATTGCGGTTTGACGGATGGGATTCAAGTGAGCACGCTCCGCCGCGATGTCTGACCCGAAGCATGTGCTCTTCATTTGCACTGGCAATACCTGCCGCAGCCCGATGGCGGAGGGACTCTTGCGCGTTGCCACCGCCGACCGCCAGGATTTCACCGTGGGCTCGGCCGGCGTCGCCGCCTCCAAAGGCTACCCCGCCAGTCACGAAACCCTCATGGCCCTAAAAAAACGCGGAGCCTCTCTCGTTGGTTTTAAAAGCCGACCCGTCACCGAGGCCATCCTGAAGGCCAGCACTCACGTCTTTGCCATGACCGAAGGTCACCTCTCCGCCCTCGAGTCCCGCTTCCCTCAATACTCCGATAAATTCTACCTGCTGCGCGAGTTCACCGGTCCCTCCTCCCGACGCAGCCCCGCCGATGTCCCCGACCCCATCGGCATGGGACCCGCCGCCTACGAGGAAGTCGCCCAACTCTTTGACGCCGCCATCCCGTCGATCATCGCCTATCTCGACTCACAGTCCAACCCGACCAAGCCCTAGCCATCTGCCGCGCCACTCCTTGAAGCGGCGGATCACTGCAACAACACACGGCGGGCAGCGGCGTGCCCGAATCGAAGGTTCAGGCCTAGCAGATCAGGATAGTTGGCCGCAGGGACCATCGTCGGCTGGGTATCCAGATCCAAAGTATAGGTGAGGCGCGTTTGAGCGTCGGCTTGCTGGCTCGTCGCGGAGGAAAACTTGATCGAGCCGAACTGGGCGGGACCATCCCAGTCGAGGGTGGCCGGCTGGATGATGGGTTTGAGGCCCGCGGGCGCAGTGACCGTCCATACGACATGGGAGCGGGTTCCCCCGGAGACGAGCAGCGCACGCTGGCGGGTATTGCTGCCGGCGACGACCAATTCATCGGGCATGCTCGGCAGATCAAAATAGAGGCCGGTGGCGCATTTTACGCCGTAATGCGGAATTTTCACCGTGTATTTGAGGGTTCCGGGATAACTGAAGTCGGTGATTAGATCGCCTTGTGCGCTGGCATTCTGGGCGAAGCTACTGACCAATTCTTGAAAATCGCGCTTGCGTTCCTCGGGGGTCATTTCGCGGTATTTGGCAGCAAATTCTTGGTGTGCCGTGCCATGGTATCGCTGGGTGACGGTGATGAGAGCGGTGCCCGCAGCGTCGATCGCCAGCGCCAATTCGGTTTCACCGTGGTCTTTCATGGCGGTGGGGGCCGCCCACGTGAACGCCTTGCCATCCAGTGTGTAGCCGGGTTGGCGGTCCAGCCCGGTGGCACCCAGCGGCGCATATTGGCTCAATTCATCGAGCGGCAGCCACTCGCCGCTAAGCGGATGCCTAACCCGGCAGACCAGACGATTGAAATATCCGTTTTGCGGGATGGTGAGGCCACGCCGCTGCAACGTGGGTTCGCGGGTCGCCGTGGCGGCCAGAGCCAACTGCGATTGGAACCCCGCCGCCTGAAGCAGAACATGCAGCAGGATGGCACGGTCGGCACTGTGACCGTAGCCGTCCTTGAGAGTCACATCGGCAGGCGAAAAGGCGGACGCGAGCGGAAAGTCCCAGAAATTCGGAGCCGCCGCACGGATCTGGCGGGCCACGTAATCGCGGATCGCGGTCAGCTTGGCCAACGGCTCGCCGTGGCCAACGACCAACTCTCTCGCCTTGGCGACGCTGAAAGACTGGTTTTCGAGCGATGGCGCCAAGCGCGCACCGACGGCGCGTGCGTAGTCGCCCCAGTCGCCGGTGCTGATGGCGAAGTTTGGCGCGTCCACCCAGGCGGGCGGGCCGCCATATTCGTCGGCTTGCGGTTGGATATCCTGCCAATGGAAGGAAAGCTTGCGGCGACCGTCCTTGACCACTGCGGTGAAGTGGCCAGCGGAGGGGAGATCCATCACCAATTTTGGATCGAGTTGATCCGGCAGGTCATAGGAAAACACCGTCTCCTTGATCGCATCCCCGCTCGCAAAAGCGTGGGCGGCGTAGAACATCGACTGGTCCTTAGCATGGATCTTGATGGCATAGGCGACCGTGGCCCCCACCTCGACCCCAGGCAGCGAAACCACTAGGGTTTTAGCACCCGGATAGCGTGGCGCACTGGCCACCCAACCGGCGTCCAGCGTATTCATTTCCTGCGGCTGCAGCTTGCGCACGGTGCCATCGTTCTGCGTCACTTGGGCGTATTCAATCGCCACACTTTGCCACACCGGATTGAAGTCGATCTTGAGTTCGCTATTCGATTTTTTACCGCCATAGGTGAGTATCTTTTTGATGACTTCCTGACGGGTGGACCAAGTGGTGGAGTTCTCGACGCGCACATCACAGCGCGAGCTGAGAATTTCCACGTCGGCGGTGGCGGGGGCCACGGCAGCAGGCACCACAGCGGCGGTTTGTGGCGCGAGGCTGGAGTCCTGGCGGCAAAACACTGGCTGCTGGCGACCGTTGCTCTGGAGTTTGGCCATCGCCTGCTTGAGGATCAGATAGTCGGCGGGGTTCACCGCTGGGGCCTTGAGGCGGATGTCGATAGAGGCGTGCAACACGCCGGCCTCGGCGCTGATGGATTGGGTAAAGTTGAAGTCCGCATGTTCGGTATTCTCATATTGAGGCAGAGCAAGCGGCCTAGCGAGGGTGGGCGACAGCGCGACGGTCAGATCTTCATGCACGCCGCACGTCATATCCAATTGCAGTGGGAAGCGGCGCTTTTCCAATTGGAGCGACTCGCCGATGAGTTTCATGATCACGCTAAAGTGATAGCCACTGAAGGGCAGATTGAGCTGCGCCGCATCCCCGCCGGTCACTAGGATACTCGGCACGGACCAAGCGAAGCTCATGCGAAGGTTGCGCGTCGAATCATGCATATCATCGGGCTCGAGCTTGAAGTCGGCGACGGTGGCACCGGCCAGCATCGATTTGACCGAGCCTTCGAAGAAGCGGCGGATATCATCGAGCTTGGACTCAGCCAACTGACCGCGATAAAGGACGTCGTTGATGCCATGCATCTCCACGATAGTCGAACCGGTGGCGCTACCGTTATCAGCGAGCGTCACGGCGGTTTTGACCAGGCACATGTTGTCATCGGCGGGCGACACGGGTGATGTCATAAGAGTTTCGCCCTGCGGAGTGGCAACGAGATAGCTGCGGTTGTAGAGATACTGCGGCATGAGGTCGGCGGTATTCTCGTTGGTACTGTCCATGAGCAGGTATTTGCCATCCTGG
>JAYSPI010000012.1:0-2808 GCA_043722215.1 Prosthecobacter sp. | reverse complement strand
AAAACCACCACTCCCGCTCGAATCCCGCATCGGGCCACCCTGCGCCTTGCGCGTCGGCACGCGCTCTGCTTTGATCGCCGGCCTGCCTGCCTGCGAGTTTGTCATTTTCCCTAGTTCCCATGTTCTACCTTACTACCGCCATCGACTACACCAACGGCTCACCCCACATCGGCCATGCCTACGAAAAGGTTCTCGCCGACGTGATCACCCGTTACCGCCGCCTACGCGGCGACGAGGCATTCCTGCTCACCGGCGTCGATCAACATGGCCAAAAAGTCCAGCAATCCGCCGAACATAACGGCGTCACCCCTGCGGAATTCGTCACCAAAACCACCCAACGGTTCGTCAATCTGTGGCAAAAACTCGGCATCCACTACGACGGCTGGGCCGCCACCACCGACCCACGCCACGTCGTGTGCGTCCAAGCGATCCTCACCACCCTCAACGACAACGGCCAACTCTACAAAAAATCCCACGCCGGCCACTACTCGGTGCGCCAAGAACAATTCCTCTCCGACCGCGACCGCGACGCCGCGGGCAACTTCGGCCCGGAGTGGGGTGAGGTCGTCGTCGTCGAAGAAGAAAATTGGTATTTCAAACTCAGCGAGCACACCGAGTGGCTCAGAGATTACCTACAGACCACGCCGGACGCGGTGCTCCCGTCTTTCCGCAAGTCCGAACTCCTCAATGCCCTGGAACGTAACTCCGGCATCGACCTCTGCATCTCCCGCCCGAAAGATCGCCTCCACTGGGGAATCCCGCTCCCATTCGACTCCAACTTCGTCACCTACGTCTGGTTCGACGCTCTGATCAACTATATCTCGTTCGCCGGCTACCGCGCCGACCCCACCGCCGGACTGCCCGAGTTTGACCACCTCTGGTCCGCCAACGAGCGCCCAGTCCACATCATTGGCAAGGACATCCTCGTCCCCGCCCACGGCATCTACTGGCTGTGCATGCTCCACGCCATCGGCTTCCAAAACTCCCACGTGCCTCGCCTCCTCGTCCACGGATGGTGGAATATCCGCGGCGAAAAAATCAGTAAATCCATCGGCAATATCGTCGATCCCAACGAACTCGCCGAGCGCTTCGGCGTCAACGCCCTGCGCTACTACCTCGTGCGCGACATCGCCACCGGCAAAGATGCCGACTTCGACGCGGCACGCCTCGTCATGCTCTATAACACCGAACTCGCCAACGAACTCGGAAACCTCTGCAACCGCGCCCTCAACATGAGCCTGCGCTTCACTCAGGGAATCCTCCACTGCGATTCGTCCGAATTCACCCCGGACGACCTCGCACTCCAAGCATCGCTTGCCCAATCGACCGCCGACTACCGCGCCGCCATGGATGACTTCGACGTCGCCAATGGTCTGCAAGCCCTCAGCCGCCACATCGTCCACTGCAATGGCTACGCCGAACGCATGAAACCCTGGGAACTCAACAAGGACCCCAACCAATCAGCCCGCCTCTCCACCGTCCTCTATCATTTAGCGGAAAGCGTCGCCCACGCCGCCGTCCTGCTCTCGCCGATCCTGCCCGACGCCGCCGCCCAACTCGCCGCCCAACTCAACCACCCGCCCATCACTCGCTGCCAACTCCCCGACCTCCACTGGGGACTCCTCCCCGATGGCCACACCCTCGGACTCCCCTCACCCATCTTCCCACGAATCCTCGTCGAGGGTACCACCCAATCATAAATTCTAACCATCAAGACGGGAGCGGGATCCGCGTGCGTTCTCAGGTTAGATGTTATGATTTCCACCTGCTAGATAGCGGATACAGAACTGCGACCACGTTTCCAAACGGTCGAACTGCGGGCCATTGAGGTCTGCGAGCGCGGAGAACCCCAACTCCGCCAGCGCGTCCTCGCGTGAACTCACCGCATCCGATTGCAACTCAATGAGATGGACAATCCCCAGGTGGACCTGCCCAACCGCATTTGACTCATCATTGAGTAGCGCGATAATCCGGTGCGAGTGGTCCTCCGGCAGTTGCAATTCCTCCTCGATCTCACGCGTGACCGCTGCGTGATACGCCGCAGCCCCAGTCTTGCCGCCACCCGTATCCACCGGATTCACATGGCCGCCCACCCCCACCGAAAGCTTGGCATGCAACCGTCGCTCACCTCCCGACTTCCCTCGCGTGTAATGCAAAACCCCCTCGCCACACCGAAACACACAGTAGGGAATCAATTGCTTGTGGCTCGGATCATTCTCCGCTGCTTCCCGATCCATGAAAAAGTGATTTGCCGGATCCAGCAATTGGCCCAGCGCCGCGTCCAATTGAGTCGTCCGAATCCCTTCAAACATCCCGATCTCATCGAGCAGCGCCCGCTTCACCACCAATACCTGTTCTCCTGCATACTTCGACATGCCCCAGCATACGAACCCCTCGCCGTTCGCCAAGCATCATCCTCTCGATCCGCCCGCAGCCGGCTCAGCATGGCTTTGTGAACGCCCCCGTTCTCAGGTCAGGGCGCGTGCTACTGGCTGACTTTCAGGCGAACGAACCCCTGGGTTCCCATGACCGGCAGCGTGACCTTCACGTGATCGGTGGTGGTGCCGGGCGTGATCGTGACCGCCCCGGCGGTGGTGGCCGGGATGGTCAGCGGTGTCCAACCGCCTAGATTGCTACCGTATTCGACGACCTGAATGGTGGATGCGGCGGCAGCAGTACTGCGGTCGTAGTCGAACGTCCAGGTGCCCACCGATTTCGTTAGGGCTGGCAGGAGCCCCGCCGAGGAAACCATCGGGTTGCCACCCAATGCAAATTCCATGAGATTCGAGATTCCATCGTGGTCTGGGT
>JAYSPI010000011.1:0-4454 GCA_043722215.1 Prosthecobacter sp. | reverse complement strand
TAGCCAAGACGGCGGGCGAGCCAACCGGCGGGGAGGGCCATCAGGAAGTAGCCGAGGTAGTGAGCGAATTGGACATTGGCGGATTGGGATTTTGATAGGTGGAGGAAGTCTTGGAAGTGCTTGTCCATGACGTCGATCATGCCATTGCAGATCGCCCACAGAAAAAAGAGCGAGGTGATCAGAGCAAAGGTGATGGCGTGGCTTTTGCCGGTCGCTGAAGTGAAAATGCCGGGTTGGTTCATGGGATCGTGGGGCTGGATATCGTGGAGTTTGCAAGCGCGGCATAAAATGTCACGCCACTGGGTGGCCGCAGAGTGAGTGGAATCCTCTATCTGCGGCCTAGGGAAGCGAGTGTTTCAGCGGCGAGTGATTCTTAGATTTTACCGTAGAGTGGGCCGTAGTTGGCGCAGGCACGGAAGTCAGCGCCTTCGAGGTCGGTGGTGCCGAACGAGCGCCAGGCGCTCGGGCGGAAGATTCGCTCGTTGCTGACGTTGTGCATATAAACTGGGATGCGCAGCATGGAGGCGAGGGTGAGATACAAGTGTCCGACGTGGCCGCAGGTCATGACGCAGTGGTTGGCCCCCCAGTGGTTCATCACTTCGTAGGCGCTGGTGAACGGGCCATTGCCGGTGAGGATGGGTGCGAACCAGGTGGTCGGCCAGGTCGGGTTGGTCCGTTCGTCAAGAGCGTTATGCACGTCCTCGGGGAGGTCCACGGTGTGGCCTTCGGCGATTTGGAGGACCGGGCCGAGACCATCGACGAGGTTGAGGCGGATCATGGTGGCGGGCATGCCCCCGCGGGTGCGGAAGCGGGTGCTCCAGCCGCCACCTGGGAAGTACTCGGTGATTGATGGGTGCCAGGTGGTGGCTTGCAGGCATTGGTTCACCTCGGCGTCGGTGACCTCCCAGAACGGCTTCATCGTGGGGTGGCCATCGGCGGTGGATTGAGCGCCGGTGCCATCCAGGGCGGCCGGGCCGGAGTTGATGAGGTGGAGGATGCCGTCACCGATGAGTGGGTGGCTGATTTTTTGGCCGCTGGCGGATTCGATGGCTTCGAGGCTCCAGTAGGTGCGGAGATCGGCGAAGATTTGGGCCGTGTTGGTGAGGAGGTGGCCAAACAACATGCCCGCGCCATTGAGTGCGTCGTTTTCGGTGGCGACGATGTAGGGTGCGCGGCGGCCATTCCAGTCGAAGGTGGAATTCAGGATGGCTTCGAGGAAGTCGCCATTTGGGAAGTGGTCGGTCCATTGGCGTTGGCCTTGGAAGCCTGCGGCGATGGCATTGTGGCCGTGTGCTTGTTCGCCGAGGCCCATTTTCTTGAGGACTGGGTTGCCGACCATCAGGTCGCGGGCGATGAGTGCCATCTTCACGCTATCGGCCCACTCGCTGTCGAGTTGCTCTCGTGTGCGGGTGGTGTCGGGCGAGTTGTAATCGTTGCCTTCCGGGCAGTTGGCTTTGACCCAAGCGAGGGCTTTTTGGTATTCGGCGGGGTCGAAGCTGTCCTTGCGCATGCGGCCGACAAATTCCGACAAGTCAAGCGCCTCGACGCGCATGCCGAGCCATTTTTCCCACATGTGGGTATCGACGACGGATCCGGCGATGCCCATCGAGGTTCCGCCCATGGAGAGGTAGGATTTTCCGCGCATGATGGCCACGGCGAGGCCGCAGCGTGCGAACGAGAGGAGTTTTTCGCGCACGTCGGCGGGGATCTCGGTGTCGGTGGCGGATTGGACGTTCTGGCCGTAGATGCCGAAGGCGGGCAGACCTTTTTGGGTATGACCGGCGAGCACGGCGGCGAGATAGACCGCGCCTGGGCGCTCGGTGCCATTGAATCCCCACACTGCTTTGGGGGTGTGGGGGTCCATATCCATGGTTTCCGAGCCGTAACACCAACAAGGCGTCACCGTGAGCGAAACCCCCACGTGGGTCAGTTTGAACTTGTCTGCGCAGGCGGCAGCTTCCTTTACGCCGCCGATGCAGGTGTCGGCAATCACGCATTCAACGGGGGAGCCATCGGGGTAGCGCAGTTCGGCAGCGAACAGTGCGGCCACCGCCATGGCCTGTTGCATCGTGCGTGCTTCAAGCGATTCACGGACGCCACCCAGGCGACCGTCAATAGTGGGTCTGATGCCGATTTTTGGATATGATGGATTTTTCATGAGAATGTGGGAAAATATGTCAGTGCAGGTGGAAACGTGACTTGATGGACGGATTTGTCACGTGATTAATCGAGGGTGCCGAGATCGTTGGGGTGGGGCAGCGTGCGAGTGGCGAGGATCCGCGATGCCTGCGGGATGATTGATTTTAAAAAGGATAGATATTTTTGGCTTGTTATGGGTTGTGGAATCGAGTGAATCAGCGGGCATGAAGCGGGTGAGAGAGGCGACGTCATTTATTTCGTCGCAAGTTGAGTCGTCGCGATTGTTTTTTTTGGATGCGGATGAGTTGGATGACTTCACGGTGGTGTTTGGTGGGTACGAGCGGTGTCGGCTCGACTATCGGATGGATCGGGAGGATTTTCCGTGGTTTTGCCTAGAATTTGTCAATAGCGGGAGGGGGGTACTGCAGTTGGGTGGGGTGGTGCATGAATTGCGGCCAGGGAGTATTTTTTTATATGGTCCCGGGGTGAAGCATCAGATTGAGAGTTCAGCCGAGCACCCGCTGGGTAAGTATTTTGTGGGGTTTCACGGGTGCGGGGTGGAGGTTTTTTTTGAGCGCTATGGGATCGAGTCGGGGATGGTGGCGCGCTGCCTCAAGGGTGAAACGATCCGCCGGACCTTTGACACGCTGCTGGAGCGCGGAGTGCGTAAATCGGGACTTGCGCGGCCGTTGTGCGCCTTGATTACGCGGCAATTGCTGCTGATGTGCCGGGATGATGCGGCGGAGTTGGGTGATACCGACAGTCGGGCATTTGCGGTTTATGAGCGCGTGCGTGACCTCATCGAGGAAAACTTCCTAAGCCTGGCGACATTGGCTGAGGTGGCTAGGCAGAGTGGGGTGGAGGCGGCCTATGTGTGTCGGTTGTTTGCGCGCTATCACGACGAGAGTCCCTATCGGTTTTTAACTCGGTTGAGGATGGAGCACGCGTCCCGTCGGTTGTTGGAGGGGGGGCAGACGATCAAGGCGGTGTCTGCCGAGTTGGGGTTCAAGGATGCGTTCCACTTTTCGCGGGTATTCAAAGGGATTCACCATGTGCCACCGTCGAGGTTCCGGCAATCGATGCCCCCACAGTGGCCTGGGTGATCCAGCCGATGAGGAAGCCGGCGGTGATTCCAGAGCTAAAGCCGAATACGTGGCCGAGGACGTCGGTGTTGCCGGCGTGGTTGCCGCCGCCGAGCCACCCGAGAAGGATGATGCCGGCCATGACCGGGGCGGTGAGTTTGGCCCATGGCAAGCGGATGCGGATGCGCAGCATGGAGGAAAACCCAAGGCCGGAGAGCACGCCCAATGCGCCAAAGACGGCGGTGGATGCGCCGATTGAGACGAAAGGTTCAGGGTAGGTCAGCGCCGAGGTGAGTAAATTGCCGAGGGTACCGCAGGCCAGGATCAACGCCCAGGCACGCAGTGGGCCGATGGATCGTGCAACCAGCGAGCCAAAGAACCATCCGCTGAGGAGGTTGCCGAGGAGGTGGCCGAGATCGGCGTGCAGAAACAAGGCAGTGAATGGCCGCCACCATTGGCCGCGGTCGATGAGGTCGATGCTGGAGGATGCGGCGCGCGCGACGAGTGAGGGGTCTTGGTTTTGCCAGATGAAGGTGATGACGAGGGCGGTCATCCAGAGGGCATAGATGCTGCGACCGGGCGGGAATTGGAACACTTCGTGTTCGAGGGGCGGGCTCGGGAGTGGGGAGTCCTGCTCGTTTTGATAGGTGGAGAGTTCTTGGGCGATGGCGGGGGCGGCGAGAGCCTCGGCGTGTAGGGTGAAGGAGAGTTCGGTTTCGTTAGCGACGACCCAACACGCTTGGCGCATGGCCAGAATCACCAGGGCATACTCATAGGCCAAGGCCAAGGTCGGGTACCTACCGACTTCCACGAGTTCCTCCCATGGAGTGGCAGCGTTTTCATCTGGGTCACTCATGCGGGGATGAGTTCTCGATCACTTGATCTCCAAGCCGCTTTTGGGCCAGATCCAGTGTTGGACCTGACCGTCCTTAATGAGTGCCTTGGCTTGGATGGTTTTCACGCCAAAGATGGTTTCTGCCTTGTAGGTGAGGGAGCCGACTTGGAACACCACGCCATTCACGGTTTCATTGGACTCGGCCTTCCACCCTAGCACCTGCTCGATGGTGAACTCCTTGATCTGGTGCTCCTGCAAGCTTGTCTGCATCGCATGAACGACTGTGCCAGTCGCTCCTGCTAATGCGGGCTCGGCAGCGGGTTCGGCAGCGGGCTCGGCAGCGGGCTCGGCAGCGGGTTCGGCAGCGGGTTCGGCAGCGGGTTCGGCAGCGGGTTCGG
>JAYSPI010000010.1:0-2100 GCA_043722215.1 Prosthecobacter sp. | reverse complement strand
GCCAACTGTCTCAACAACGCGAACATCACTTCGGTGGGCCAACTCGCAATGAAGTCAGAAGCAGAAATGCTCAAATACCGCAATTTCGGCAAGAAGTCGCTCAACGAGATCAAGGACAAGCTCGTCGAACTTGGCCTCGGCCTCGGTCTGTCGTTCGAGCCGTACATGCTCGTCGGCCCGACCGCCGCCTCACGCGGCCCACGCTTGGGCGGCGAAGACGAAACCCCAGTCGGCCTCGCCGATTTGATCGCCCAGAATCTTGACGACTAACCACTAACTTTTAGAAAAGCAGCACCCGATGAGACATCGCAGCAAAACAGCCAAACTCAAACGCAACGCCTCGCATCGCCGGGCCCTGCTCGCCAACTTGGCGTGCAACCTGATCGAGCACGGTCGCATCAAAACCACCCTCGGTAAGGCGAAGGCCCTGCGCCCGGTGGCGGAAAAATTGGTCACGCTCGCCAAGCGAGACGACCTTCATTCCCGCCGTCTAGCGATTGCCTTTCTTCATCAGAAGGAAACCGTCAAGAAATTGTTTTCTGAAGTGGCACCCGCGGCGAAGGACCGTCAAGGCGGTTACTGCCGGATCACCAAACTGGGTGCACGGATGAGCGATTCCGCTCTGATGGCCATTATCGAGTGGGTTGACCGCGTGGTGGAAAGCGAAGAACCCGCCGCCGATGCGGTGGTGGAAGTGGCCGCTGAAGCCCAGCCGGCCGCCGCCCAATAAGCGCGCTCTCGCAATCATTGATTTATCTAACCGCCTGTGCCTCGTGCGCAGGCGGTTTTTTTAGGTGCGCCCGGCAGGGGGGGCCGCGCGATCGAGCTAGTGGGATGGTGCGAGTAACTTCGCTTGGCGCGCTAGATCCAACTGCCAGGCGCGCACGTTGAATTTCGCGCGGCCGCGGGTTTTGAGTTTAGGGAGAGTGGCGTCCAGTTCGTGGATGATGGTGTCGCAGGCATTCTTGTCGGTGGGGAGCGCTGCAAACAATAGGCCTGTTAGAATTTGATGGTCAGATAGGTAATCACGTGCCAGATCTTGATAGATTTGGGTCCACGAGTTGTCCGCATCGAGTTTGGCTGCGGCCACGGCGTGGAAGCATTCGGCGGCCTGGGTGGGCATTCCCTGGTGCCAGTTTTTCAGGCCGGCGAGCATGGTGGCGATCACTTGGGACGCGCCGGCGGGGGGGGCGTTCGGCGGCGACAGTGGTGGCAGTGGTTCGAGGCGGGTGAGGGTATCGAGCAGTTCTTGGCCGATGGCGGGAGTTGCGGGGGGCAAAGTGCGTGCGTGGTCGAGGGTGGCGTGGGCTTGCTGGCGGGCGTCGGTGGCTTGGCCGTTGAGGAAATGGGCGAGCACGGCTTCGACGCCGGCCCAGGTGCGGGTGGGTTCTTGCACGGCGGGGTTGTTGCTGAGAGCGGTAAAATCGTTGGCGGCCTGTTGGAACTCTCGTGCTGTGACGGCAGCGCGGGCTTTGAGGTAGCATTTCATGATCTCAGCCGAGGAATCGACTCCGGCCGCGCTGACCGGGGCCGGAGGGGTGGCGGGTGCGGCGACGACCGAGGGAGGCGGCTTGGGGCGAGCCTTCCACGACCCGTAGGCGATGGCGATGGCGATGGCGGCGAGCGCCGTGCATCCGGCGGTGAGTTGGGTGATGCGCGCGCGGTGGTTTTTGACCTTGCGGCGGGTGGCGGCCGTTTCTACGGTCTCGGGGCAGCCGGATTTCAGGCGAGTGAGCACGGACTCGAGGCGCTCGATCATTTCATCGTAGGAGGCGAACCGTGCTTGCGGGTCGTAGGCCATCGCTCGCTCGACGATGCGGCAGATGGCCGCCGAGATTGACGGGGCAGCTAGGCTCAATGGCACGACGCGTTTTTTGGCCTCGCTGAGGACGTCGGTGGCCATGGATTCCTCGTTGCACGGTGGTTTGCCAGCCAGGGCATGATAGAGAGTGGCCCCGAAGGCATAGATGTCGGAGCGAAAATCTTCGGGAGCACCGACGATGGTTTCCGGCGGAACGTAGTAGGGCGTGGCCCACAATTCGGTGGCTTGGGCTTGGCCGCCCTGTGTGACTAGCGCTAAGCCAAAATCGACAAGTTTGG
>JAYSPI010000009.1:0-12031 GCA_043722215.1 Prosthecobacter sp. | reverse complement strand
GCCGGGCAGCTCGCTGCGGATTTTCCCGATGATTTCCTTCACCATCCCACGATAACCAAAAACGGCTCCGACCTGCATCGCGTGAATGGTCGATTTCCCGATGGCCGATGCGGGCTCCTCCAACTCGATGGCGGGCAGCAAGGCGGTTTTCTGCGGCAAATAACCCGCAATCGCCCCAAGCCCTGGCGCAATGACTCCACCACAATACGCAGGCTCCTCTGAAATCACGTCGAACGTCACCGCGGTGCCAAAGTCGATCACGATCGCTGGCGCGCCGTGACGGGCCAATACGCCAACCGCATTGGCCAGCCGGTCGCCACCAATCTGCGCGGGCATCGGGTAATCCACCCCCATGCCAAGCGGGCTTTCATGGGTGAGGAAATGCACTGGGCACCGCCGGTCAAAAAACCCCTTGAGAACGCCCGCTTTGGCCGGCACCACGGAACACACAATCACCGCCGAATACTCCACTCCCGCAGTGATGGCCGCGAGTGCCTCGGCGGTGATTTCCGCCGTAGCAAGCACCCGCCGCCACTCGTTTAGGCCTGTGGCGTCCCCGAGGGCAAATTTGGTACGCGTGTTGGAATTATCGATGAGCAGCCAGGCCATGGTGTTACGGGGTGACGACGGTGTCCCCGCACAAAGGAACCCACCCGCGCAACGCCTGCAAATGAATTCTGCCACGCTCAGGTGGGCCGCGGCGACCCGTGTGTTTCGCAGTGGACCCAGCGCCCGCGCTGTGAATGCTCGCGCCATGGCAAATCGCTCCGCCTGGATCAAAATCACCGCGGCAATCACCAGCGGCTTACTGGTGGCCGGGCTGTTTCCGCCATTCGCCGTCGGCGCTCTCGTCTGGATCGCGCTGGTGCCGCTAATTGCCGCGCTGTGGTCGATCCGCGGGCAACGCGCCGGCTGGCATGGCTTTGCGCTCGGGTGGTTGGCAGGCACGGTGAGTTCGCTGGTCCAGTTTCATTGGTTGGGGATTGTTTCGCCGCTGGGCGTGGTGGTGCTACCGGCCTATCTTGGGTGTTTCTGGGGGGCGTTTGGGGCCTTTGCCGCAACGCTCGGCAACCCATGGAGCCCGCAGAAATCGACTACGCCGCTGCGGGCGATGGTGTCCTGCAGCCTGCGGGTGGCGATCTGCCATGGCATCATCTGGGCGGGCCTCGAATGGCTGCGGGGGTGGCTATTCACTGGCTTCGGGTGGAACGGTCTGGGGGTGGCCTTTGGCGAAACTCCGCTCATCGCCCAAGCGGCAGATTTGCTCGGAGTCACTGGCTTGGCGATCCTGCCGGTGTTTTTTCAGGCGGTGCTCGTCCAAGCGGGTCATCGCCTGCTGAGCGGCCACCCGCGCCGATCGCTACTGGACGTCGGAACCGCCCTGGCGCTTATCGGCCTGCTCGCTGGCTATGGTGCCTGGCGCATCGCCGGCGAGCGTCGCGCCGAGGCGGTCCGCCTCAAAACTCTCCTCGTGCAAATCAACATCCCGCAAGATGCCGCCCAAGTTTTGTGGAGCGCCCTGGATATTCACCTGGCCTATGAGGAAGAAACGCTCCAGGCGCTCAACCGCCTGACCGCCAACGATTCCGCCCACTGGCCGGACTGGGTGATGTGGCCAGAGTCTGCGCTAACCGGGCGGATCCTCCGTGCCGACGACGGCAGTTGGGCAACGTGGCGGGAAAACCAGGAAACCATCGCCCAAGTGCGGACGGCTGGGCGCTTTCACCTGATCCTGGGTGTCAACGAGTTGGAAGCGGACAAGTCGGGTGACGACCAATGGGTGATGAAGGAAAAGGGTCGTGCTTGGAACTCACTGGCAGTGATGTCACCCGACGACGCGCTCCAGACATACAGAAAACACCACCTCGTCATCTTCGGCGAAACCATCCCCTTCGTGGATACGATCCCCTTCCTAAAACAAATCTACGAGCAACAAGCCGGCATCGAATACGGCGGATCATTCACCCCCGGCGTCACCGAGGACCCGCTACCCATCCCCACCGCCAACGGCACGGTCATCGGCGCAATCCCCACCGTCTGCTTCGAGGACTCGGTGCCGCGCCTGCCGCGCCTATTCGTGCGGACAGGCCCGCAAGTCATCATCAATGTGACTAACGACGGATGGTTCAAAGAATCTGCCGTGACGGCTCAGCATTTTGCCAACGCTCGCTTCCGCGCCATCGAATTGCGGCGCCCACTGCTGCGCTGTGCCAACACCGGCATCAGCGCCGCCATCGACTCAACCGGATCGACCGCCCACCCCGACACCGGCAAGCCACAGATTCTAACGAATGGAGAGGGCTGCCCCTTCACCCGCGGCTCACTGCTCACCGAGCTCAACATCCCCCTCCACCCGTCGTTCTCGCTCTACGCTTACCTCGGCGACTGGGGCATTATCGTCCTCACCCTGGCAGCTTGGGGGTGGACCTGGAGAGCCGCCCGCCGCCCGCCGCCCGCAATGACCCCCCTCCCGCAGATCACCGGCACGGCAGGAGATGCTTCACCAAAATTGCAAACTTGCGAGGCAGCGAAATCCGGTAGCGGCGATCATACACTCGGTAGCCGTCCCGGCGCATTTGAACTAGCAGGTAGTGATAGATTTCTGCCATGATCCGGGCCGGTGCCAGGACGCGCCGCTCAGCGGCGGGCATCGCCGCCGCCGCCTCGCGGAAAAACCCGTCCGCGCGCTCAGCTTCAAATGCCATCAGCGCCCGAAACCGCTCGTCGTACACCCGACTGGCTAGGTCTTGTTCGGTGTAGTTAAAGCGAGCGAGATCCTCCAGCGGCAGATAGATCCGGCCGCCATTATCGTGATCCTCGGCGACGTCGCGTAGGATGTTCGTGAGTTGCAGCGCACGCCCCAACGCCACGGCGTAACGCTCCGCGCCGGGGTCGCGACACCCGAACAACCGGATCGAGACCAGCCCGACCACGCACGCAACCTGCCAAACATATTCCGCTAGATCGTCCCACGATTGGAACCGCTGAGGTTGTAGATCTCTCCGGCAGCCGTCGATGATCGCTAACAACAAATCGGTATCGATATGGCGGCGGTCGCGCAAATCCAACACTTGTTGTTGTAGGGTGGTGGGGTGGGCGAAGCCATGCCGCAGCCCATCCTGCCAAGCGACCAAGTCCTTGGCCCGCTGATCGGTGGGCACGCCGGGCGCATCGGCTAGATCGTCGAGGGTGCGGCAAAACGCATAGAAAACGACCATATCGGCGCGCTGCTCGCGAGGCAGGATGCGCAGAGCAAACGCGAGATTAGATTGAGCGCGGCGGGTGATTTCCGAGGCGTCGAGCACGGTGTTAGTGAATGAAACCCCAATGGCCTGTGGTCACCGGCCACAACGCAAACCACGCCGGCCCAACTAGGTTGAACTCCTTGACCGCCCCCCAATACCGCGAGTCCAACGAGTTACCGGTATTGTCACCCAGAGCGGCATATTCCCGCATCCCCGGCCGCGCATCCGCTGTCAATTTGAACGAATCCCCAGGATGAGCCAAATACTGCGATATCGGCTTGTCGCGGTGCAGCGCCTCGCGCGGATCTGCCAGGCCGTACCCCCCACGGTTAAGCGCATACACACCCTCCCCTCGGATCACTCGCTGAATCCCCGGCTCCTTGGCGATTTTCCCATCAATCAACAAATTGGGCGATTGGATGGTCAGGGTGTCGCCGGGCACGCCGCACAGCCGCTTGATGTAATGTGAGCCCGCCGCTTGATCGCCGCTGCGCTCGTGGATGCCACGGATCCCCAGGGTGTCGAACACGAACACCTCACCACGCGTCGGCTTACGAAAATGATAGGAAAACTTATCGACCAAGACCAAATCGCCGGAATCAATCGTGCCCTCGCAAAGCACCGTGCCTTTGGGGATGAATCCGCCGTTGCGGTTGGCGATTTGTAGCACCGCTTTGAGGCCGGTTTCCAGGCATGGGTTACGCGGCGCGGGCAAGGCCAGCGGCCCGGAATCGCTGAAGCGAATCTCACCACGGCTAAAAAAGTGCAGTATCTGGGTGTCACGGATGTCGTAATCCATCTGACCGCCCGAGCCTCGAGGAATCAGCGCCAAGTGCCGGTCCTGATCATTGACCAACTTGACGTAGGTCCGCCCCCGCAACACTTTTTCTAACATCCGCTGGGGCAAGCTCGGCCATTCGGCCTCGGGCAGCGGATGGCCAATGATGCCATTGAGCGTCGGTTGCATTGAGCCGGTTGGAATCCGAAACGGCTGCAGGTAATACGCCCGCAACCCGAGCGCAATGACGATGGCCACGAACATGACCTCAACATTCTCCTCCAACCAACCCAACGGCTTTTCCCTCGGCAAGGCATTTTCACAGACCACTCGAATCTGCTTCGACGCCTCATCCACCCGCCCGCGATCCCCGGATTTAATCGCCCCAAGCAAGTCCATCCGCCGAGAATCAATCTCGTCAACCCGCTCTGGCGTAAGCAAATCACGTTTGTAATGCACGAATTTGCGCGCCCCCTTGATGAGGTGCCGCGCTTCGTTTTTCCATTTGGGCGTGAACATGCTGCAAACCATCACGGCACATCACCCGAACTGCAAGCCCGGAGACTCCCCGCATCTTTACGGTTTCCGTCGGCGAGTGTGGCCGCTACGGTGGCCGGGTGACGCCGGATGAACATGACCTGCTAATTGCCGCACCCGAGCGCTGGGACGAGGCGTGCTTCGCTGTACCGGCAGTGCGCGCCGTTGTTGCTGCAGGCATGGGCGTCGGAGTGATCTGCCGCGACGAGCAACAAGCGTTCTGGCAAAGCGTGCCCGGCCTCCACGTGCTGGCATTCCCGGCCAAGACCAAACCCAAAACCGCCGCCACGATCATCCGCGGCCGCTGGCTGGCCTCCTTGGTCTGGCACCCCGGGTTTGCCGCAGAAACCACACAACTCGCAGCCGTGCCACGGCGCTTGGGCCCGGACGAGCGCCCCCTAAAAAAGCGCCTCACTCACCCGCTCACCATCGTTGAGCAACCCCTCCTCCATCGGGTGCAATTCTATCTGGCCACCATCGAACAATTGGGAATCCCCACCGACCAGCCCGAATTTTTTGCTCCCGCCACCCTCGACGTCCATCCGACGCCAGGCGCGGTAATGCTCAGCCCGGATTCAGACTTCGGCGCCAGCCACCAATGGCCGCTCAACCGCTGGTTGGACCTCTCCACGCGCCTCATCGCGAGCGGCCACCCGATCACCGTCGCCAACCTGCTCGGTGCCCGCGGAATCGCCCAGGCCCTCAGTCACGCGCTCGCGGAGAGCGCCGAGTGCTTCCACGCCGCTCCGCTGGCGGTCGCCCTCCCCACCTTGGCACGCTTCGCCCTAGTCATCGCCGCAGATGGCTCGCTACCCCATCTCGCCGCCCACGCGGGCGCCACCTGTGTCACGCTATTCGGCCCAAATGACCCACTCTGGAAACGCCCGCTAGGACGCCGCCACGCAATCGTCCACCGCCACGTCGAATGCTCACCGTGCCTGCTCCCGAAATGCCCGCTCGACTCACGCTGCCAACTGGAACTCTCCAGCGAGCGGGTCTGGGCCACCGTGCGCGAAAAACTCCCGACCTAATCAGCCCCCCCGCGCGGCCGGCCGATCTCAATAATCCGCCACCGGGCTGCTCGGGTGCTCGGCGGCCGGCTCAGGAACCTCCGCCGCCAACACCGCAAGCGCCGCACAGGTGGCCGCCCACTTGGCCTCCGACCACGCCAGTGGCGGGTGGAGGGTTTTATGGCGGAATCGATCCACTCGTTCGTGTGCCTCGGCGCTGATCCGTCGCGGGACACGGGCAATCGCACGCGCCGCATCCTCGGCTGTGTCGGTGCGATGGCAAATCATCGCTAAATCGTTGCCCGCCATGATCGCCGCCTCCACGTCATCGCCGCGACCGTAGCGGCGAGTGATCGCCCCCATGTCAAGATCATCAGTTAGAACCAGGTGTCGATCAAACCCAAGTTGGTCGCGCAAAAACCCCCGGACGATCCGCCGCGAGAGCGACGCCGGAAACTCGGCGTCGATGTTAGGAAAATCCACATGGGCCAGCATGATGGCATCGAGCTCCGGCATCAATGCGGTGTAGGGAATCACATCCTCGCGCAGCAACTCGGCCAGCGTGGCCGGGCACGACGGCAGGTCGTGGTGCGGGTCCGACTGGGCCCTCCCGCCCGCCGGAAAGTGTTTGGCGCAGCTGGCGATCGAGCGTTTACGCAGCCAGCGGTTCCAATGACCGGCGTAATCGATGACCCGCTGCGGGTCTCTCCCCCAACAACGGCCCCGCAGCGCATTTTGTGTGCCTGGATAATGATCCAAATCAAGCACCGGCGCAAAGTTCAGATTAAACCCTAACAACCGCAATAAATCACCTGTTAGAACCGCCGCGTCAGCGATTTTCCCCATCTTCCGGTGAGCGGCGAGCGCCGGCGCTGAAGGGGCGGCAGCCGCGAGCTCCTTGGTTCGTGTCACTCGCCCGCCTTCCTGATCGATCGCCAAGATCGGCAACGTCGCCGACAACGCGCGCAGGTCATCCGTGAGTTGGCGGGTTTGTTGCGGCGAGACGATGTTGCGGGAGAAAAGAATATAACCCGCTGGCTGGAGACGACGGAACATCACCGCCTCATCCAGCGTGAGCACCGGCCCTGCAACCCCTAACAATAATAGCGATCCATCCATCATTGACGCAGCAAAAAACCAATCAACCCTCCACTGGATTGTCAATATTCGTTCGAAAAATCCAGCCTATCATTGCAAGCTCACCCGTGGTTGATTGCCCGCATGAACGCCCGCTCCCGCCACTCGAACCATGAACTGCTCTCACCCGCGGGGAACTGGGACTGCGCCCGCGCCGCAGTGGCCGCCGGAGCTGATGCAATTTATTTTGGTCTTCCCCGCTTCAACGCCCGCTTGCGAGCAGACAATTTCATCGATGCGGATCTGCTTGAACTCATGGAGTTCCTCCACCGTCACGGGGTGAAAGGCTACGTAACGATGAACACGCTGATCTTCACCCGCGAACTGGATGCCGCAGAGGCGCAACTCCGCACCCTCGCCGCCGCCGGCGTGGACGCCCTGATTGTCCAAGACCTCGGCCTCGCTCAACTCGCCCGCCTGGTCGCTCCGACGCTAGCCCTCCATGCGTCCACTCAGATGACGCTCACCTCGCCAGCAGGACTGACGTTCATCGAGCGCATGTTTCCCCTCGAACGCGCCATCCTCGCCCGCGAACTCTCACTCCAAGAAATCACTCGCTTTGCCAGTCATTCGAACGCCCCCCCCGCAGCCACCCCGCTCGAGGTGTTCGTCCACGGCGCCTTATGCGTCGCCTATTCCGGCCAGTGCCTCACCAGCGAGTCTCTCGGCCATCGCAGCGCCAACCGCGGCGAGTGCGCACAAGCGTGCCGAATGCCCTATGATCTCGTCGTCGATGGCTCTCCCCGCGACCTCGGCGAAGTCCGCTACCTGCTCAGCCCGCAAGACCTCGCCGCCGTCGACCTCATCCCCGACCTGGTGCGCGCCGGCGTAAAATCATTTAAAATCGAGGGCCGCCTCAAATCACCCGAGTATGTCACGGCGGTGACTCGCGTTTACCGCAAGGCCCTAGATGCCGCACTGGCCGACGCTCCATCCCCGGTCACCCCCGCCGACCGTTATGCCCTGGAAATGACCTTTTCGCGCGGCCTCTCGACCGGCTGGCTGGCTGGCACCAACCACCCGTATCTCACCCACGGGCGCTTCGGCAAAAAGCGTGGTCCTTTGTTAGGCACCATCGCTGATTGTGGCGCTGGCTGGATCACGCTGGCCGACTGGACCGGAATTCCAATTGCTGCGGGCGATGGAGTGGTGTTCGACGCCGGCGAAAACCGCGACCTCGAGCAAGGCGCTCGCATCTGGAAAATCCAGGGCGAGCGAATCGTCTTCCACCTCACCTACAGTGGCATCAACTTTGAGCGCATCCAACCCGGCCACACGGTTTACAAAACGTCCGACCCAAAACTGGACTCCGAACTCCGGAAATTCTGGCAAAATAGCCACCCTCCTGAAATCAAAACCCCTCTTGATCTCATTGTCACCGGCCGCCCCAACGAACCACTCACCGTAACGGCCGTTTCTAGCAAAAACCCCTCTACTACGGCCACAGTAGCATCCTCCATCCCGCTACAACCCGCCGCCAATCGCCCGCTCGACACCCCCACCCTGACCGCCCAACTCGGCCGCCTCGGCGACTCCGACTATGAATTGGCCGCTCTCGACAACCAACTGCACGGCGATTGCCACTTCCCGATCTCCGCGCTCAACCAACTGCGGCGCGATCTCGTCACCCAACTCGATCGGCGACGTGGCACTCCCGGGACCCCCAAGCGCCCACCCATCACCACCAGCTATCGCGACCTGCTGGTGGCCGCCCCCGACCCAAGCGCCACCCCGCCGACTCCGCAGCTATCGGTCCTGTGCCGCACCCTCGATCACCTCGCCGCCGCCATCGCCGCGGGCATCACCCGCGTCTATTGCGACTTCGAAGACCCCCGGCGCTACCTCGACGCCGTCACCCAGTTCAACGCCCAATCCTCAAACCCCCAATCGCAGATCCTGCTCGCCACCCCACGCATCCTCAAACCCGCTGAAACCGGCCTGCTCAAACAGATCGAAAAGGCCCGTCCCCACGGCCTGCTGCTGCGCAACCTCTCCGCTCTCGAATACTACAAGGACCGTAGCGATATCACCAAAGTCGGCGACTTCTCACTCAATGCTGCCAACCCGCTCAGCGCACGGTTGTTGCTAGAAACAGCTGGACTCAATTTCCTAACCATATCATACGATCTCAATATCGGCCAAGTTCTCGACCTGCTACGAGCGGCTCCCCCCGCCTGGTTTGAGCTCACGCTACACCAGCACATGCCGATGTTTCACATGGAGCACTGCGTGTTTTGCGCCTTCCTGAGCACCGGCACAACCGCCAATGACTGCGGCCGCCCGTGCGAATCCCACGTCGTCCACCTGCGTGACCGCGTTGGCCAACTCCACCGGCTCCAAGCCGACGTCGGCTGCCGCAACACCCTCTTCAATGCCAAAGCCCAATCCGGCGCCAGATTCTTCACTCGCTTACTGGCCAGCGGCCTGCACCGCTTCCGCATCGAACTGCTCGACGAGGATGCCGCCACCGCCAGCCAGACGCTGCGCGCCTATCAAGACCTTCTAACCGGCTTGACCGACGCCACCGGCCTCCTCGACCGGGTCCAGGCACTAGAAAAACTCGGAGTCACTGAAGGCACGCTGCAGGAAAAATAATCGCGGCCCATGATCACCGGCGCGCAGCGATGTGGCGCAGATCTGGCTGGTCCGTGGCCCCCTCAATGGCCGCAATGGCATCGGTGATCGCCTGAATGCGGCGGCCGTTGATTTCACCAGCCGGAAATTCCTCCCGCTGAACCTGGGCATTGAGAGTGACCACCACATCTCGCAGGCCGGGGATCGCACTGCGGGCAGCGGCACCGTAGCCGACGAGGAGTCCCATGATTTCACCGGTCCGAACTTCACTGTGCCAGCCGGTCTGGGTTTTGGCAAATATCACGGCCGCATCAATGGCTTCCTGAAAATGATATTTTACCAAGGCTTTGAGTGCTCCCATGCGGATTTCATCCGCAAACATCGCGTCCGCCGGACACATCGTCTGGATAGCAACTAACAGATCAGGGGCCAACACGCTCACATCATCTGCCGTTAGGTGGTTTTCAAAATAACGTTCCAACTGGGCACGCGCCATACCGTCAGGGTTTTTCGCTAGAACTCGCAGCGCCGGATAGAGCAATTTCGGGTCGGCTAGTTGAATTGAATCTGCTAGTCCACTAGAGAACAATGTCGCCAACTGACCGTGAGTAAATTGCAGCGGGTCGGCCCAGTTGATCGAGTCGAGCGGTTCCGCAGTCATGGTCACCGCCGTTAGGATTTCAGGGATCGCCGCAGCAGCGGCAGGGCCTATCGTTTTGATCGCCTGCGCGGCCTTGTAACGCACCCAGCGGTCAGCGTGGGAGAGTTGGCGCACCAAGGTGGGCATGGCGGCGGCGCATTTCATGAGACCCAGCGCCTCACAGGCGGACTGGCTGATGTGGGCATCCATGCCATCCGTCATCGCGAGGAGTTCGGCCACCTTCGTCGGCGCTTCCGGACGGCTGGCCAATTCAACCGCGGCCCAACTGCGGACCACCGGCGACCAATCGCTGAAGGCGGCGACGAGCTGCCGCGGGGTCATCCTTTTACGATCGAGATCAAAATGACCGGAGTTAATCGAGCTCGCGACCTCTTTGGCGGTCAGCCACTGCGCCGGATTGGCCTCCCGGCCCGTGATGTAGAGTTTTTTAAGCGGCAGAGAATAAGTGAGCACATACGAGGCGGTCGGACTCAATCCATAGTAACTGCTGCGACCGAAATAGGTGTTATCTTCGGTTTGTCCGGGCCCGTATTGTTCGCCACCGTCATAGGCGAATGACCCGTCGCAGCGGCGCTCCAGATCAAGGTGCCAGGACGCTTCTTTGATGAAAGCCGCCACCGCCGCAGGGCCGCCCACATTGGCCCCCAGCGCACTCCACAGGTAGCTGAACCCCTGGCCCGTGTGACCGCATTCCCGACTTTTGAAGCCCGCGACAGCCATCTGAGCGAAGAAGCGGGTTTCGCTGGGACGCCCACCCTGCAACGCGAACAGCAGCGAGGACATCGAAACTTTACCATTGTTTTCATGATAGGGCCATGGCTCGTGCTCGCCGTAGGGCAGCGAGCCCTTATCCATATAATACGCGATGTAGCGCGACCCACGCTCGATGGCGGAGTCAATCTCCGGATCGCTCACCCCACACTTTTTTCCTAGCACAATCGATAAATTGGCGATCAAGCCGGCTTCGTTCATCGGGCCATAAGACGGGACCGGGCCATGGAGCTTGCCATCGGCAGTTAGACCCGACAGGCCATGGCCAAAGGTGCCATAGACGCCCTGCCCCTTGGCCATAGCCATCGTGTATTCGCGAACACCATGCAAAACCTCCGGGTCATGCGTGAGTAAAAAATACTCGCTTAGGAAGAGATTGATGTAGCCCCAATTCCAAATCACCATGCCGGCCTTCCTCCCCACTTTGAGGGTTGGAGGAGCCAACTTGCGGGCAAATTCCCGAACCCGTGGCAAATAATCAGGGTTGCCCGTCGCCATCAGCGCCAGCCCATTGATCGCCCCCCATAAGTCGTCATGCAACGGCTCCTTCTCTAACACCTTACATGCGTCTGCTAGAATTTGTTGCGACTTCGGGCAATCGTAGGGTGCGGTTGCGCTGTAACTGCCCATGACACGCAGCTTAAGCTGCACGTCCTCAGTTTTGCCTGCCCGCCAACGGCTCAGGGTTAAAACCCCCTGATTAGATACCTTTTCCGCCTCCTGAATCGCCCGGGCGATGCCCTGACGCGCGTCGTCACTGAAGGGTTTGCCGGCCACGCCCGTGATCACATCGTTCACCTGCATCACCCCATCTGCCGGTGATTTTTCACCGACATGGGTGACCAAGATCTGGCGACTCGCGCTGGTCGTCCGACCTTGCAGGCGCTCAAGATCAAACTGCTTAACCGGCAGCGTGTAGATCCACCCCCGCAGTCCGGTCGCGCCAAGATTATAGGTCCGCGTGCGATCGATTTGTGTGACCCCATCGTTGATTAGATCCGGTAGTCCATCTGCTCCCCGAATCGGAAGACTCAGCAACGTGGTTATTGTTAGGGCAGTAAATCCTATCTGGATCCAGAGTTTTGGGTTCATTAGGTTGTTATAAAAACGTTAGATATATAGACCAAATAAATGATATTCAATCATATTGGATATCATCCGTTCATGCCTGCAGCCTACGCGCGGTTGAGATGCGCCCAATCGGCACGAATCGACGCTCTCTAGTGCATCGTCCGATAAATAGAGGGCACATCATGCGATGCCAGCCCCCTGGGCGAGTTTGGTTAGTTGGATGATTTTGTGGAGTTTCTCTGGTCCT
>JAYSPI010000008.1:0-6636 GCA_043722215.1 Prosthecobacter sp. | reverse complement strand
AGGACCAGAGAAACTCCACAAAATCATCCAACTAACCAAACTCGCCCAGGGGGCTGGCATCGCATGATGTGCCCTCTATTTATCGGACGATGCACTAGCCTTCAGCTTGCAAGCGGCCTATGCGGCACCCTTGATTCTGCTAGCACAAACCCGCCAGGCCGACCGAGACCAAGCCCATGCCGATGCCGACGCGCAACACCGCGAGGCCCTTGCACAGGCAAGCCAGAAGCGGCAAGCGATGGCTGCCGAACAAAGCACCCAACTGCTCGCATTGATGCGCCAGAACACCCAGTTAACCGAACTGACCAAGCTGATGAGTGAGAACATTCAAAAACTCACAGAAGAGTTACACAGCCATCTCCTAGCCTCATAATACACAGCAATCACGCATCATAGATGCGGCTCCTATATCATTAGAAATCAGATAAAAATCACCTCAACACTGAATTGGTCCCCCTGGCGAATCCAGGGGAACCAATTCAGTATTGAGGTTGCGACACACGCGAATCAGAAGACCTAGCAGTGTGCTCCCCGAGCGTGAGTCATGGCCGAGGGCGGCTTTCCAACCACTACAAGCACCTGATGAGCGCGGGTCATGAGCGACCCCGGGCGTGGCGCGAGGGTTTCCCGGTGGGGTAGGTGATCGCCTGTGGTGAGGCGGGGATGGATTTCATGGCGGCGATTTGGTCGCGCAGGTGAGCGGCGCGCTCGAACTCGAGGCGCGCTGACGCGTCGCGCATGGCCCCTTCCAACTCGGCGATGACGCGCAGTGGCTCGTAGGTTTCCTCGGAGTCGGCAACCAGCGTACGGTTCAGGAGGTCGGCTTGCGCGCGTTCCTTATCGTGAGTTTGCAAGCTGTGCTGGAGTGCGCGTTTGACGCTTTGCGGGGTGATGCCGTGCTGTTGGTTATGTGCCTGTTGGCGCTCGCGGCGGTGGGCAGTAACATCTAGCAGTGCCTGGATTGATTCGGTCACCTGGTCGCAAAACAGAACACACTCGCCACTCAGGTGGCGGGCGGCACGCCCAGCGGTTTGAATCAACGAAGTCTCATTGCGAAGAAACCCTTCCTTATCGGCATCAAGGATGCAAACTAACGACACTTCCGGCAGGTCCAGCCCCTCGCGCAGCAAATTGATTCCGACTAACACATCCACCGTGGCGGCGCGCAATTGGCGCAGGATTTCCACGCGCTCGACCGTATCGACATCGGCGTGGATGTAGCGCACCTTGAGCCCGGTCCCTTGCAGGTATTCGGTCAAATCCTCGGCCGTCTTCTTCGTGAGAGTGGTGATCAGCACGCGCTCATGACGGGCCACTCGCTGCCGGCAGAGTTCGATTGTTTCGTCGATCTGCCCTTTAAGCGGGCGCAGTGTAATGATCGGATCAAGCAGACCGGTCGGACGAATGATTTGCTCGATCACCAGCGGGGTACCGCGACGAGTCGGATCGAATGCGGCCAGCGGCTCCGCGTTGCCACTGGGAATGAGGCGGATTTTACGCAGACGAGCAGGCAGTGCGCGTCCTGCCGCATCCTTGGTCATGACCGGAATATACGAAGAGTTTTCCGGTCGCGAGTTAACCAATTCAAACGCCCCCGGCGTGGCCGAAACATACAACCGCTGGCCGGTCATATGCATAAACTCCTCGAAGCGCAGCGGACGGTTGTCGAGCGCGCTAGGCAAGCGGAACCCGTGCTCCACCAACACTGTTTTTCGACTCTTATCGCCCTCATACATTCCTCCAATCTGCGGAATCGTCGCGTGACTCTCATCCACCATGAGTAGAAAATCGCGCGGGAAAAAATCTAGCAACGTATGTGGGCGAGCACCCGGCTCGCGGCCGGTGAGGTGACGCGAGTAGTTTTCGATACCCTGGCAGAAACCCATTTCAGCCATCATTTCCAAATCATAGTCGGTGCGCATCCGCAGCCGCTGCGCTTCAATATGCTTGTTCTCTCGCTCAAATTTGGCCACTTGTTCGTCGGCCTCATTGCGGATTGCGACGGTGGCGCGCTTCATCTTATCGCCCGGGGTGACGAATTGCTTGGCTGGGAAAAACGTGTGTTTTTCTAGCCGTTCAATCACATTACCGGTGACGGGGTGAATACTGGTGATGCGTTCGACTTCATCGTCGAAGAATTCGACGCGGATCGCAGATTGATCGAGATATGCCGGTTGAACGTCCACGACATCGCCGCGGACACGAAATTTCCCCCGACCGAAGGCGATGTCATTGCGCTCGAACATCATGCCCACCAGCGAGTTGAGGAACTCCTCGCGGCGGAGTTTTTGGCCGGTCCAGACGGGCACCATCATGTTTTCGTAGTCATCCGGCGAGCCCAAGCCATAGATGCATGATACTGAGGCCACCACGATCGTATCGTCACGCGTCAGCAATGAGCCCATTGTACTGAGCCGCAAACGCTCGATCTCATCATTGATCGACGAGTCCTTTTCGATATAAGTGTCACTGCGCGGAATATAGGCCTCTGGCTGATAGTAATCGAAATACGAGACGAAATACTCGACCGCGCTGTGCGGGAAGAAGTTCTTAAACTCAGAGTAGAGTTGAGCGGCCAGGGTTTTATTATGACTCATGACCAGTGTCGGTCGACCGCAGCGCGCGATCAGATTGGCCATGGTAAACGTCTTGCCTGAGCCGGTGACCCCCAACAACGTCTGATGGCGGTTCCCCGCCGCCAATGATTTAGCCAGCTTGTCGATCGCCTGCGCCTGATCTCCCTCAGGCTGGTAATCGCTGACCAATTGGAACGCCATGCCCGCGACCGATAACCCCGCTGGCGATGCTCGTCAACTGATGGCAGACGGGCGAGGGACAGATCCGTTGACTTCCGATTGAAACTAGAGAATCATCATAAGATTTTGATTCATTCGTACTGGTCGGGATGACTCCTCTCCAGCCAGCAACGATCTGGAAATGAACATTTGCTATGAAGACTCACCTCCTCTCGCCGTCGTCACTAAACCCCTGCCCCATGGAGACTCGCCGCCCACCCTGCGGCGGCCCTCGGCGGTGGTGGCGGCAGGTATTGGCGCTCATCTGCATCGCCGCAACCAGCACGACCTGCCTGATTGCGGCCGGCACCCGCGTCGCCAGCGCAACCCCCACTAACGCGTTGGCCGACCGCGCTGTGACAGTCGCCCGCGAGTCTGGATCTCCGACATTCCTGGCGTCCCTGACCGAGGAGGAACGCGCGTGGTTGCGTGCCCACCCGGTGATTCGCGTAGTTCAGGACCCGAGCTGGCCACCCATCGAATTTGCCGATGAAAAAGGCAACCCCACCGGCATGACCAACGACTACGTTACACTCATCGAGCAACGGCTGGGCCTCAAATTCGAACCCGTCCTCCACCTGACGTGGCAAGAGGCGTACGCCCAGCTCCAACGCGGCGAAATCGACATGACCACCACTGTGGCAGAAACCCCAGAACGCCTGAAATTCTGGGCTTTCACCAAGCCATATATGAATATCCCGATTGTGATCGCAGGACCGCAAAGCTTGACGTATATCGCCAACCTCCACGAGCTCGCAGGCAAACGAGTTGGCGTCGTCGATGGTTACGCGGTGAATGATTGGATCCCCAGAGACTTCCCTGAAATCAAACTGGTCAGAGTGAAGTCCAGCCTCGATGGTCTAGCGCGTCTTGGGCGGGGAGAATTGGATGTCTTTGTCGATAGTCTAGTGACCATCAGCTACTATCAAGCCAAGGGCGAGATTCTGAATCTGAAGATTGCCGGAGCCACCCCCTACTACAATGCGCAGTGCATGGCCGTGCGTAAGGATTGGGCCCCGCTCGCCGGGATTCTACAAAAAGCGATCGATTCGATTTCCGAATTGGAGCGCGACGAGATCTTCCGGCGGTGGTTGCCAATGCGCTACGAGCACGGTTTTGATTACTCTCTATTTTGGCGGGCGCTGGCTATTTTCACGGTGATATTGCTGGGGTTATGGCTATGGAATCGCCGCCTGATGCGTGAAATCAAGGCACGCAAACACGCACAAACCGCATTAATTTCCGCCAAGGACCACCTCCAGACCACCCTCAACGCCATCCCCGATCTGCTATTTGAAGTGGACATCGACGGGCACCTCTACGACTACCATTCCCACCAAGCCGATTTATTGGCGGCACCGCCCGAGATCTTTCTCGGCAAGTCTCTCGCGCAAGTTCTGCCCGCAGCGGCAAACGAAGCTTGCCTGCGCGCGCTGCGGCAAGCGTCGATTGACGGCTACTCCAGCGGCATCAGCTACTCGCTCACCCTACCAACCGGTGATTATTGGTTTGAACTCTCGATCGCCGCCATGGCTGAAACCAAGGATCACAAACGTCACTACATCGTCCTGGCCCGCAATATCACCGAACGCAAGCACGCGATCGAAGCACAACGCCAAATCGCCGAGCGTCTCGCTCTGGCCACGCGGGCCAGCGGCGTGGGCATCTGGGACTACGACCTAATCCACAACCAACTGACCTGGGATGCCGCAATGTTTGATCTTTACGGCATCACTCCTGAGCAGTTTAGCGGCAACTATGAGGCCTGGCGACAAAGCATCCTGCCGGAAGATCAAGCGCGCTGCGATCTCGAAGTCGAGGCCGCCCTCACAGGTGAAAAAGAGTTGGATTCCGAGTTTCGCGTGCAATGGCCGGACGCCCAAATCCGCTGCATTCGCGCCATGGCCATCGTGCAACGCGACCACCAAGGCAAACCGATCCGGATGATCGGCACCAATTGGGACATCACCTCGCAAAAACAAGCCGAATGCGACCTCCTATCGTCACTCCGCGAAAAAACCGCGCTCCTCAACGAAGTACACCACCGGGTGAAAAACAACCTGCAGGTCATCACCAGCCTATTGCGGTTGGAGGCGGGCCGCAATGAACACGCAGCCATTAAGGCGGTGCTCGAGGACATGCAGGCCCGCATTCGAGCGATTGCTCTGCTGCACGACACGATCTGTCGCACCGGAGCCTTTGCCGCCATCGACTTAGGAAGCTACATCGGCCAGGTTGCCACCCAATCACTCAACCCCATGCTAGCCGCCCCAGGATCGATCCAACTGCGCTTGGAACTCGGCGCGGTCAAAGTCGGCCTCGACCAAGCGTCGCCCTGTGGATTACTGGTCAGCGAGCTGATCTCGAACTGTCTCAAGCATGGCTTTGCAGACGGCCGTGCCGGCGAGATTGGCATCTCCTTGAGTCCGATAGACGCCGACGGTCAGTGGCGATTGCGGGTGAGTGACAACGGCATTGGCTTGGCCACCGAGTTTGAAACCATACGACAACAGTCATTGGGACTGCAATTGGTCGCCGGCCTCGCCAAACAAATGGGCGGTACCCTTGACATCGGACCAGGACCCCAGGCGGTTTTCACGGTGGACTTCAAGGCGGAAAAACCCGTCCTCATGGACGATTATTTCGCCTAGCAGCCGCGGTCGGGACCACCCGCCCCCCCGCGTGTTGGACGATTTTGTGGAGTTGCCCCGCTCCGAGTTGCCCGCTAGCATCCGCCCCATGATCCGCATCGAACCGGTAGGACAGATCCGTTGCCAATGGGGCGAAAGCCCGATCTGGTGGCAGGACTCGCTCTACTTCGTGGATATCGCAGGACAACGCGTCCACCGCTACGACCCGGCTGACGGGAGTGAGCGGTCGTGGGAGATCGGCCAGCGCGTGGGCACCGTGGTGCCACGGGCGGGCGGTGGCTTGGTGATTGCGGGCGATCACGGGTTTTTCTTTCTCGACGAGGAGAGCGGCGCACTCACCCCGATCGCCGACCCCGAATACAACCTGCCTGACAACCGCTTCAACGACGGCAAATGCTCACCAGACGGTCGCTTCTTTGCCGGCACAATCAGCCTCACCCGCCAACCTGGCGCGGCCACCCTCTACCGCCTCGACCCCGACCTCAGCGTACACACCGCCTTCAGCCCGGTCACGACCTCCAACGGCATCGTCTGGTCCGCCGATGGCTCCACCGTCTATTACATCGACACTCCGCGCCGTGAGGTGCTCGCATTCGATTACCTTGGCGGTGAACTGAGCCGCCCACGCAGCGTGATCTCAACCTGCCACATTGAGGCCTCGCCGGACGGGATGACGCTCGATTCCAATGGCCACCTGTGGATTGCCTTCTGCCACGGCGGCTGCGTATCGTGTTTTGATCCGACCAACGGCAACGAACTCCACCGCATCTCCCTGCCATGCCTAGAAACCACCGCCTGCGCCTTTGGCGGCCCCAATCTGGCGGACCTCTTCGTCACCACCGGCATCCACAAAACCGCCCGTGAGGAACACGCCGGCCGATTGTTTGTCATCCGCGGCCTACAAGTCACGGGTGTGCCTGCGCATGCCTTCGACGGATGACCCCAGCGCGCTAGCCGCGCCCCAACGAGGGACGCGTATTGCGCCAATGATAAATGACACCGGAGGGGTGAGTCGTTTCGCCAGGATTCATGACACCCGGCGCTTGCTTTGGTTTTGGTTTTTTGGGGTGGTTTTGACAAGCTTTTCCGCAGGGGCGGACGCAGTGGAGGCGCAGGGAGCGATAGCGAACGAAGCCGTAACGCAGGCCGCCCCTGCGGCGGCCCGCTGGGGGTGGGTCTCGCCGGCTCGA
>JAYSPI010000007.1:0-6314 GCA_043722215.1 Prosthecobacter sp. | reverse complement strand
GTCGAACACTATATCATCTCGTCCGGCCTGAAAGCGCTGCTCGATGGCTCGCGCCTTCAGCCGTGCGTGAAAGCCATCTTTGGTTGTGAATTCAGTTCGGATGCCGAAGGGCGGATCAGTTTTCCCAAGCGGGTGATTTCTCACACGACCAAGACTCAGTACCTATTTCGCATCAACAAGGGGATGCTCCGGTACGATCAGGATGTAAACGACCACATGCCTGCCGAGCAGCGTCCGATCCCATTTGAAAATATGGTCTATGTAGGTGACGGTCCGACGGATGTTCCGTGTTTCACGGTCATGAGCCACAACGGCGGTCATGGCGTCGCGGTGTACAATCCCGAGGACCAATCGGGAACCTCGTTCCGCAAGTGCTTCCAGCTCTCGACCCACGCCGGTCGCGTCAAACACATCGCTCCAGCTGATTACCGTCAAGGCTCACACCTCTGGCTGCTGCTCGCTGAAATGGTCCGTGAAATTGCCGATCGCATCCTGCGTCATCGCATCGAGGAGCGCGACAATGCGATCATCTCGGCGCCCGGGTTCTGAACCGGCGGGGGCGCGCTGGCCATCGGTGATTGCTCTTTGGTGGGAATTCGCGAAACTTCGATTGTGACACGTCGTTGGAGAATGAAGTTGCTGGCTCATGTGCTAGGCGCATGGGCGGCCGTGCTGCTTGGGTGTGCCCCCAGTTACCCGCCGGTGTCGCGTCCCCTGTCCACTGATGCGAAGGATGGTAGCGTGATGGGTGAAACCTTTGGCTATCGCAAATGGATCGCGGCATCCGCTACCCCGGACGTGGTGCTGATCGGTATTCATGGGTTCTGTGGCGCTGCCATCGACTACGCCAACCTTGGTCATCACCTGCTGGAACACCAACCGAAAACCGGGCTATACGCCTATGAGTTGCGCGGCCAGGGTAGCGATCCAATCCGGCAACGCCGCGGCGACATCGGCGACCCCCAAGAGTGGTACGAGGATTTGCAAGCATTCACCCGCCTCGTTCAGGAGCGCCACCCACATGCCAAAATCGTTTGGTTTGGTGAGAGCATGGGTGCGCTGATCGCTGCCCACGCTTGGACTGCCGCGCCGCCCGGGCACCCGCCGTGTGACGGGCTGGTGCTGTCATCGCCGATCGTGCGGTTCCGGGATGATATTCCGGCATGGACGCCGGGATTGGTGCAGGTGGCGGCGACGACCCTGCCGTTGGCGCGGGTTTCCCTCGATACGCTCTCTGGCGGGCAGGATGTCCAGATGACTCAGAGTTCGCATCATGGCGCGCAGGTTAAAATGAACGCCTACAACATCGAGGAGCACACGCTCCGCTTGATTGGTTCGCTGGCACGGCTGATCGGTGGGATGAACGATTGCGCGACGTCCCTCCGGTCACCGGTGTTGGTTTTGCACGGCGGGAAGGATTTTTTCAACAACGACTCCGATGTGCGGGGGTTTGTCGCTCGCATCCCAACGTGGACGTCTAGAACCTATCACAATTACCCCAATGCCTATCACCTGCTCATGTATGACGTGCAAAAGGATCTCGTCTTTTGCGATCTCGAACGATGGTTGAACCGCCTGCGCTGGCACCACTTGAAAAATTAATCGTGGAATCGGCAGGATTCGTCTTGACGGGTGCGCTGGCGTGGCCATCCTTCGCGCCCCGCAACTCTACACATTTTTTACCATGGCCCGCATTTGCAGTATTCGAGGAACCCGCGTCCGCTCCGGCGGCAGAATTCACCGGTCCGGTCTGGCCAAGAAAAAGGGCGGCATCGGTCGTCACGTCACCAAACGTGTGCTCCGCACCGTCTCGCCTAACCTTCAGGTCAAGCGAATTTGGGTGCCCGAACTCGATACCTACGTACGCCTCAAACTAAGCTGCCGCGCACTCAAGACGATCAACAAAAATGGAGCATTCGTCACGCTCAAGAAGGCCGGCATCCTCTGAGGATTCACGGCCTCTGCGGTGAAATCCAGATTTCACGATATCCGGCCCGGTGGTAACATCGGGCCGTTTTGCGGGATCAAATGATGCTTGGCCACATTAGCCGATGACGCAGGGCACCAGCACGCCGTCGCTCATGCCGTGAATTTTCTTTTTATCCGCCGGTACAATGGTCGCCAGACAGCCGCCAAAGGTCGTCGTCCCCGCGTCATCGGTGAAGAAATACGGACACAACCGGACCCGGCCCTGCATGAGTTCCACCGAGCCGTCGTCGCGGAAAACCGGGTGAGTGACACGGCGGCTTTCGCGGAATTCCTGAAGCATCCATGGCTGGTGAGCGGATTGATCGAGCGCCGTGCGGAGTCGCGACGCCCATTCGGCGGCCGATAGGTCGTGGCCGATGAATACCCCGCGCCCGCCCCACGCGGTTTCATGAAATCCACTGACTTTTAGCGCCATCTGCCGGTCTTTCTGGCTGAATTGGGCAACGTCATCCCATGAATGCGCTGCCAATTTGGGGAGCGCCGCGTGAGGCGGCAAGGGCGTGGGGTCGAGCACCCAGCCAAATGGCACCAGTTCGCGCAGGCGCTTGAGGTGGTTGCTGCGCAGCGCTTGCTCCCAGGTTTTGCGGAGCGCGGGCGACCACAACAAGGCCAACCACAGCTTGTCTTCTAAATGCGGCTTGAACGGCGGCGTTACCTCAATCTTCCCTGCCGCCGCTGCCGCTGCCAGCGCTCGCGCGGCGGGCACCGATTGCCAGTCGAAGAGCTCAAAAAACCGATAGATCGCGCGCTCATCGGGTTGATAGGTTTCCGCGGCTGCCACCTGCCAGTCCGGCCCAAGTTGGCTGGTGAGCCAGGCCATTTCCGGTTGGTAGTCGGCGGCCTCCTTGGAAACAACGACGGTGCCGCCAGTTGGCAGCAGCGATTTAAAGCCATCGAGCATGCCGTCGGGCCCGCCAAGCACGTCGAAGCCTGCAGTCGCATACATTCGCGCCAGCCAGGCGGTCACACCGATCCCGCCGGGCACGCTATCCAACTCGGTCATCGCAAAGCCAGTGGCCGTGAGCATCAAATCCGGGCGGATCACTCGCGGGAACTGCCGCGCCGTCGTCGCATCTCGCTGCAAGTGAACCATCCAATCGGGCTTGCCGACGTCAAGCAACTCGGCCAGCCAGCGCGGCACCTTGCCTGCCGCGCTGCGGCGGTAGAGCGTGTCGCAGGCGTGTTGGAACTTTGCCAGCGGGTGGCCAAGGGTCATGATTTCCTGGGCTTCCGCAGCGGTTAAGCGCAGCGGTTCGGGCGACCACCGCCATGCGCCGCCACCAAACAATCCGCCTGCCGGCAGAGCATCGCGTAATTCAGCCAGACTTATTCCCATCGCGCGGCGAACTTCGGCGTCATCGGTCCACTTGCCAAGCGAAATGCCAGCGTAAATGCCTTGTCGGTCTAGCGGTGTCACACCACAGTGCGCCTCACATTCATGGAACCTTGGCAAGCAATCATCCTCGGCGTGATCGAAGGGATCACCGAATACCTGCCCGTCAGCTCGACCGGACATTTATTAGTCGCCCAGCACCTCATGGGCATCGGCGGCCCAGCCGGATCTGAGGCCAAAGCGGCCGCGGATGCTTTTGCAGTGTGCATCCAGGGCGGCGCCATCCTCGCGGTGCTCGGGTTGTACTGGCCGCGTGTCCTGCAAATGATCCGTGGCGTGCTCGGCATGGACGCCCGTGGTCTGCAACTCGCCATCGCCATAATCGCCGGGTTTCTGCCCGCCGCCGTGATTGGCCTGTTGATCAGCCACTGGATCAAGGCGCATTTGTTTGGCATGGGGCCGGTCATGGGTGCCTGGATCATAGGCGGCGTCGCCATCCTTGTGACCGCATGGTGGCGCCGGAAAAACCCGCCCCGCGCCGGTGGCTTGGATCTCCAACACCTGACGTGGCAACTCGCACTCATCATCGGCTTGCTCCAATGCGTCGCGATGTGCCCAGGGACCAGTCGCAGCCTAATGACGATTTGTGGTGGGTTGTTAGTCGGGCTCTCAGTGAGCGCCGCAGTCGAGTATTCGTTCTTGCTCGGTGTGCTAACCCTCACCGCCGCCACCCTCAAGGAGGCCGGCGAGAAAGTGGCGGATTTTGGCCCAGCCTACAACACGCTCTTTGGCGGCACAAAGCTGATGATTCACCAATACGGCGTGACTCCAATGGTCATCGGCATCGTCGCCGCTGCCGTGTCCGCGGCTCTGGCCGTCAAATGGCTCGTCTCGTACCTGCAAAACCACGGCCTGTCGATTTTCGGATGGTATCGGATTGCCCTCGGCGGCGTGGTCGGGGCGTTGATCGTGGCCGGGGTGATTCAGGGGTGAGCACCACTGCCTTATGGTTTCTAACACAGCCGGACCATGTCTTTGATGAACTGCCCCCACAGGAACAACAACCCACGCGTGGAATACTGAAAGTGACCGTCGCCTGTGAGGCAGATAATCCCCGCGGCTAGGTTGTGCGTCACCTGCTGGCGCATCTCGCGCTCAATAGAATCCTCGATCTCCTCGGGATTGGGCATTCGCAGATGGCTCGCAGGGATGTTCGCGCGAGTGAGGTACGCACGGTGGTCGCTCAACAGCTGGTGAAAACAATTGCGGCAGCACGGAACGTGGTTCCAGTGCAACTCGGGCGGACAGAGCAGCGTGGCCGCAAATGGAAAATTCGTCGTGCGCCAGATTTTCCCGTCGCCATCGCGTGAGGTGATCGAGATAAATGCAAACGCAACGTCACTTTGCTCGCACAGGCAGATGGCCGCCACCGCACGTTCTTCAGGGTGCCAGAAAAGACAGAAAAACTGTTGCATGCCATCCCACTCCCACCCGCAATCCGAGACGTGCTCGAACCCCACCGCGTCCATCGCCGCCGCCGCTTCTGAAGCATGCGGGAAAAATGCTGGATTTGGGATCGACCGATGGCGCAGTCGGTTGTCGAGCGGCAGGCGCATCCGTCGGATGCGGGTGAGTAGTTCGACCCACGGCAGGAATAACCACAGCACCGTTCCCGCGAGTCCACCGATCACCCGCCCAGTGAGGAAATAAAGCAGACAAAAACTCGCCACCAGAAACACGGCCGCCCCCAGTTTGCGCAACCCCGCTGAGCGCGCTGTACGCAATATCATCGCCAGCGCAACCAATCCGAGAACAATGAGCGCTTCACGCATGGCATCGGGTAGTCACTGGATTGAGAGGTGGCACTTGGAACGAGTTCCATCGTTCCGCTGCTTGCGCAAGCCCTTGTTTCACTAGGTGCTCGAAATCTGCACCCTGGCCCAACCCACCGCAGCTGCTCAGCCCTGCTCGGCTGCGTTGCCCGTTCTCTGATACTGAGGCAGTCTGAGCGCGGCCCAAAAATTCGAGACCGTAGCAACGCGATGATTGTGCTGGGCGGGTGCGGGCTGTAAATCGAAGCGAGCACACACCAAATGAAAGGAAATCGAAGAAGACACGAGCCGGAATTCAAGGCCCGCGTGGCGCTCGAAGCGCTCACGAGCATCAAGCCAATCCATCAGATCGCCAAGGATTTCGACCTCCATTCGGTGCAAGTCTCCAAGTGGAAGAAGGTCATGACCGTTGGCGCTGCCGAGGTCTTCGGAGTTGGCCGTGGCACGACCGAGGCGCAGGATTTCAAGCGCCAGCGCGCCCAACTCCACGCCAAAATCAACCAGCAAGCGATGGCGCTGGATTCCCTCAGAAAAAAAATCCAAACCACGCGGCCTGTGAGGGATCGCATCGAGAGGGTCGATAAAGAGCATCCAAAATTGAGCGTGAGAAAACAATGCGTTCTGTTAGGAGTGGCTCGGTCCTCAGTGGATTATGAACCGGTTCGCGAGCGCGCCGAGGACATCCTTATCAAGCGCTTGTTAGACGAGATCTATCTGACTGATCCGTGCTTGGGTCGTCACCCGCTGGTGACGATCCTGAAGCGCGACCACGGAATCACAGTCAACCACAAGCGACTGCAGCGCCTGCGCCGTGAGATCGGCCACAGGGCGATTTATTGCAAACCTCAATCGAGCAATCCAGAAAAGGGGCGCTGCTAGTAGCTCAACTTGCTGCGAAATCGGGCCATCGTGCAGCCCGACCACGCGCAATGTGCCGATGTCCTGCCGATGCGTCGCCGCGGATTGGAAAATCGCGGGCAGGCATTCCTGCAATTCCTTCTTCCAAGCGCTCACTTGGACCGGCAGCACGCCCGCATCCTGGGCAATCTGATTGATGGTTTTGACGCCCGTTGAGCGCCTCCAAGGCGACTCGCGCCTGGAATTCCGCACGGTGTGTGCTTCTCGTTCGTTTCCTTGGTTTCGGTGTCTTTCTAGACTCC
>JAYSPI010000006.1:0-5319 GCA_043722215.1 Prosthecobacter sp. | reverse complement strand
TAGCGGTGGGTTAGCGGTGGGTTAGCGGTGGGTTAGCGGTGGGTTAGCGGTGGGTTAGCGGTGGGTTAGCGGTGGGTTAGCGGTGGGTTAGCGGGTTGCGATGACCTCGACGGTGAAGCCTTTGAGATAGCCGGTTTCAGGTAGGGTGATGAGGATTGGGTGGTCGGCGCGCTGGCTGTGTTCTGCGACGAGGCGGAGTGATTTTTTAGCATCGACGGATGAGTCGGCGAGGTTGGCGAGGAACAACTCGCGAGACGCGTGGTGTGAGCAGCAGAAGGAAGATAGGATGCCGCCCTTATCGAGGAGTTTGAGTGAGCGGAGGTGAATTTCCTTATAGCCGCGCATGGCGTCCATGAGGGTTTTTTTGTTACGAGTGAAACTCGGTGGATCGAGGATGATTAGATCGTATTCGGGTTTGGCGTGTTTGAGGAAATCGAAGACGTTGTGTTCGATGACGTCGATGGAGAGGCCGTTGAGCTGGGCGTTGTGGCGGGCCGCGGCGCAGGCGGTGGCAGAGACGTCCACGGCGGTGACGTGGCTGGCACCGGCCAGGGCGCAGGCCAGGGCGAATCCGCCTTGGTTGGTGAAGCAATCGAGGACGCGCTTGCCGGTGGCGAGCTTGGCGACTTCGGCGTGCGATTGGAGTTGGTCGAGATAGAGTCCGGTTTTTTGGCCGTCGAAGAGGTCGATTTCGTAGTTGAGGCGATTGGATTGGACGATGAAGGGGCCGGGGGATTGGCCGTGGAGCATCTCGATGGCGGGTTCCATGCCTTCGGCCTTGCGGAATGGGGAGTCATTGCGCAGGACGATGGACTTGGGAGCGAGTAGGGTGATCAGGGCGTCGCGGATCAATTCTTTGCGTTGGTCCATCGCCAGGGTGAGTGTTTGGACGGAGAGGTGATCGCCGTAGCGGTCGACGATCAGGCCGGGGATGCCATCGGACTCGCTCCAGACGAGGCGGCAGAGTGATCCGTCGATGCCGGTGCGCAGGCGGTAGTCGATGGCTTGGCGGATTCGGCGGGTGAAGAAGTCGAGGTCGAGGTCTTGGCGGCGGCGTGAGAACCGCCTGGCGACGATTTGTGAGAGGGGGTTGTAGATGGCGGAGCCGAGCGGGCGGTCGCGGAAATCCTTGAGGGTGACGACGTCGCCGGGTGCTGGATCGCCGAAGGATTTTTTGATTTCGGTGGCGTAAACCCACTCGTGACCGTGAAAAATGCGTGCTCTAGGAGCGATAATGAGACCTGCCATGGGCGGCAATCTGCGGTGTGGGCGGGGTGCTTGTCGAATGCGAATCCAGATAAGATGACAGTTGGTGAACAATTCCGCTTGCTCCCGCAGGCTGGAGCACCTAGCCAATGGGCACCAACCATGGGCCAACAATCGAACAAGATCATCAAACGCCGCCGTCGCGCCGATTACCTCAAGCGCAAAAATGAGCAGGCGAAACTCGGCGGCATCGTGAAAAAGCCAGCCATCAAGAAGGATGCCCTCGCCAAGAAGGCACCCGCCAAGAAGGCACCCGCGAAGAAAGTCGCGGCGAAGAAGGCACCGGCCAAGAAGGTCGTGAAATCCGAGACCGACGAGGCCGAGGTCAGCGTAGCGGTTGAAGCTGCGGTGGTTGAGGCGCTTGAGGCCGAAGCTGCGGCACCAGAAGCGGTTGAAGTGGCCGATTCCTGATCGGTCGCCTGTCCGCGTCATGATAATTTGCGAGCCGCCTAGGATGGGCGGCTCGTTGCATTAGCTCTCGGGTGATTTTCCGGTTGTGAGAATTGACGTGGAGACGATTGCGCGCCAGTTTGGAGGGGATGACTTTGCGGGTCGCTAGGATCGCAGGGGGCGTCTGGGTCGGCCATGGTGGCTGCGCGATGACTGATTGGAAATCCCCCGCAAGTGATGATGCAAATTTTTTTGGTAGTGATTTTGACGGTTATGGGCGTGATTGCGTCGCTGGCGACCGCGGAAGTACCTGGGGTGTTGGCGGTTGCGGGTGAGGTGGATTCTTGGGTGAGAGCGCTTGGGGATGATGATTTTCGCGTGCGCGAGCAAGCGACGCTAAGGATCTGGGAGCAGGGTGAGGGAGCATTGTCCGCGTTGCGAGGTGCGCTCAAGTCGAGCGATCCAGAGCAACGATTCAGGGCGCGCGATCTCATCGACAAGATTGAACTCCACATCACACCGGTGAGCGATCCGGCGGTGATTGCCTTAGTGGAACGCTACGCCAAGGCCTTGCCGACGGAAAAATTCGTGATATTTGCCCAGCTCAGGGTAAAGCATGGGTGGCGGCAGTTGCTCAAATTGTATGCTGCGGAATCGGATGCGGGGGTGCGTGCCAAGTTGCAGCCTGCCGTGGATGGGGTTGCGGTGCTCGGGGCGCGCGAGTGTTTATTGAGAGGGGACGTGCGTGGGGCACGAGAGGTGTTGGAATTGGCACCAGCGGATGCGGATGGCTTGTTGGCGTTGGCGGAGTTTCACCGAAGCCAGGGGACGCTAGTGGCCGAGTTGCAACGCGCGCGGGCGTTCGCTGGCAGGAAGTCGGCAACTTGGCAACTGGCGCTGCAGCGTGCCGCCGGCAACCTGGAATCAGCGGGTCAATTGGCGGTTGAGGTGGGTGAGCGACCGCTGGCGGCGGCGCTGGCGGCGTTGGCGGGCGATCCATTGCCGTGGCTGCGCGAGGAGGTTCGTCACCGCAGTGAGGCGGATCGGGATTTATTCGGGCCGGTTTACGCCAAGGCAGCAGTCCACCATTGGTTAGGGCAGAAGATTCCTGCGGGGGTGCTGGAGCCATTGCGTGTGGCGTTGGCATCCCGCAATCCCACCGAGCGGAATGTGGCGGCGCACGCGTTGCTCTTGGTTGGTGAGATCCCCATGGCAGAGGCGGCCATGGCCAAATCATCGCCGTTAGAGGGATTTCTTCATTTTGAGGCCCTCGAGCGCATCCCCGAGGCCCTACAGGCGCTCGGTCTCGACCCGGCGCACCCTGACTTCACCACTTGGGTCGCCAAGCGCCTGCAACATGTCCCATCGGACGATATCGAGGACCAACATGAAGTGTCAACCCAGAGCGAGGAAGTCGTCGCGCTCGCCAATTTTCTTGAGCGCAGGGGCTTGCACGATGATGCATGGGCGGCATTTTCCGGTCCCTTGGGCGACATCGCAGTGAAGAACCCTAAGTCGTTCCTGACCCTCCTGGGGGCCGTGTTCGGAAGACGCGATGATGCGAGCGGTGCGCCGTTGCTGGCGACGCGGGTGGCCTTCGAGTGGGCGGGTGACGATGACAAGCGGTGGGATGATATCGTGGTCGCGGCTTTTGGGGATGACGAACCGACCCGCGAGTGGTGGGCGGCGCTCAGCGAGATGGCCCCCACCGCGCCGCGTCGCGAGCGCTTCCATGGAATGCTCGCGCTCGTCGGGCTTGGGCCGGACCCATCGCATTTGCGTGACGAGTGGCTTGGTCGGGCATGGGCGGCGGTGGGTGCACTGCCTGCGGCGGGCCGCCAGCCATGGTTGCTGCGCTTGTCCACCCACGCCACAGCCACAGGCGACGTTGTGAATGCGCTCAAGGCGTGGGATCAGATGTCAGAATCTAGCAGGCAAGGAGTGTTTCTGGGTGCGCACATCCTCGACCTTTCTGCGGCGAATCGTTGGAACGAGGCCGCTGCGATTTTTCGTGAGCAGATCACCCGTGCGAACGAATTAAACCAGGTGCCAAGCGCTCCGACGTTTGCCTATGCGGCGGCGGCGCTCCGCCAAGCGGGGCAACCGGTCGAGGCAGCGGCCCATGACCGCTGGGCAGAGCAACTCGCCTTGGGCGATGCTGGGGCCGCCATTGAGATTGGTAACGGTTATGCCTTTGGGCGCGATTACCCGCGCGCCGCCGAGTGGTGGGCACGCGCGGCCCGCCAAGCGGCCCCGTCCTCGCACGAGTTTGCGCTCGCGCTCAGGTTGCATGCCGATGTGCTGCTAGATGCGGGACGCTGGCAAGAAGCTGCGGCGACCTCGGAGGTTTTGTGTGGTTTGTATGGTGCTGCGGATTTTCGCGCGGTCAGCTCGCTGCCGCTGATGCGTCAGCGGCTTCAGGCCGACACGGCGCGTGCGTTGGCGTTGGTGATGAGCAACCGGCGCTTGGCGGTTGCGACGTTGGCACAGTGCCATCGGGCATTTGCCAGCGACGGCTCGTTGGCAGATGTCTTTTTTCCGGCATTGCGTAAGGTGGGTTTACTCAAGGAGTACGACGCATGGTTCAACGAATCATGGCATCGACTGGCGCAGGTGCTAGCGGCCTATCCGCTAGCAGATAACACCCGCAACACCGCCGCTTGGTTCGCCGCGCGATCATTGCGAAATCTCGACGAGGCCGAGCGACTCATCACCCAGGCGCTCGCGGCCAACCCGCGCCAAGCGGCCTATCTCGACACCATGGCCGAGATCCAGTTTGCCAAAGGCAATCGCCCACAGGCGCTCGAGTGGTCGCGCGCGGCGGTGGATTGTCTGCCCGACGATCCCCAACTGCGCCAACAGCAGGAACGCTTCCGCAACGGCCCGCTACCGAAATGAGTGACGCTCATGGTCTAGCAACAGACCCGGGCGCGGAGTTACGCTAGGATCTGTGCCAGCACGTAGGGCAGAATACCGCCGGCGCGGTAGTAGTCGATTTCCACCGGCGTATCGATCCGCACCAGGACCGGGATGTCGAAGGAGGTGCCAGTCGCAGGGTGGACACGCAGGGTGGCGCGGTCCTGCGGTTTGAGGTCGTTGGACAGGCCGATGAGGTCGAAGGTGGCGTCCGGTAGATCTTTGATTCTATCGTAATCCTCCTTGTTGACGAAGTTACAGGGTAGCACCCCCATGCCGACGAGGTTGGAGCGGTGGATGCGCTCGAAGGACTTGGTGATGACCGCCTTGACGCCTAACAGGCTGGTGCCTTTGGCCGCCCAATCGCGGCTGGATCCCATGCCGTAGTCCTCGCCACCAATGATGAGAGTTGGGATGCCTGCTAGCTGATAGGTGGTGGCTGCATCGTGGATGGCGGCGACTTCACCGTTGATTTGGGTGATGCCACCCTCGCTGCCGGGCACCATCAAGTTTTTGATACGGACATTGGCGAACGTGCCGCGGGTCATGATGCGGTCATTGCCGCGGCGTGAGCCGTACGAGTTGAAGTCAGCCGGGGTGACGGTCTCGGCGGTAAGGAAGCGGCCGGCGGGGCTATCAGTTTTGATTGCGCCGGCGGGCGAGCTGTGGTCGGTGGTAACCGAGTCGCCGATGATGCCAAGTGGTCGGGCACCGGGGATTTCGAGGATATCGCGCGGGGTGGGTGAG
>JAYSPI010000005.1:0-8026 GCA_043722215.1 Prosthecobacter sp. | reverse complement strand
GCAACAAGCGCTGAGTGGCCGACGGACTGAGCCCCATGTGCAAGCCCGCGTCGGTACCCGCGCGCACCAAATCCAGCGCGTCCTTGCGCATCAGCGGGTCGCCACCCGTTAAAATGAGCATCGGTGGCTTCCACTCGCCAAGCTGGCCAATGAGTCGCAGCGATTCGGCAAAATCGAGCTCCTCCGGGTGGCGGCGCGACTGTGCCTCTGCCCGGCAATGACTGCACGCCAAGGCACATGCCCGGGTGATCTCCCAGAACACCAGAAATGGACGATCATCAAAATCATAGTCATCCTGCGCAGGCATGCCGACCGGGTGTTGTGGAGTGCTGGTGTGCATCACGCCGCAAAATAAAGACCAGAACCTCGTGAATGACTAGGTCTGATTTGCCATCACCCATGGTTTTCGCTGAGTCTCGTGCTCATCCAGTCCCACCAGCCCGTCGCCGAGGCATGCCGCCATGAACCCCTCCACCACCTGCGTGGCCAAACCCACCGAAAACCCACCCGACACACCCCAATCGCACGCCGACCCCCACACCTTGAGCAGGCCCATCCACCTCGTCCAACCGCTGCGCCATTGCCTTGGACGATTGCTAACTGGGTCATTCCGGCCACGGGCAGTTCGCAATCCTCCTTCTTGCCACTGTAGCTTTGCATGAGCACAGGGCGACCGTCGTCGTGGCGGCAGAGGGTAACAATGGCACGGAGTTTGTCGGGGTCGATGGCGTTGATCACGTCCTAGCAGCGCAGCAGGCGCCGGCGGTGGCTTGCCTCACCGCCTTGCCGTGGACTCATGGCCCGGGTCACATGACAAAATCAGACCCCCTGTTTAGCCAAAACTCACCAATCTTTGCGGTTCCTTGAATCGAGGCGGATTCAGCCAATCACCCTAGGCACCTGCAAATCATCGGGACCATGGCCCGGCAGGACCACTCGAAAAATCGCACCGATTCCATCGTCGTTATTGAACCCCTTGATGTTGCCACCATGGGCGGCTACGATCGTCTGGCTTAAGCGCAGCCCGATCCCCAGCCCTTCCGCCTTGGTGGTGAAAAACGGCGAAAACAACTGCGGCAAAACCGCTGGCGCGATCCCTCGCCCGCTGTCACGCACACTCAACTCCACACGATCACTCGCCGCGGCGCGCGTCGTAATGGTCACCGCTCTCTGCCCCGACGGACTATCCGCGCACGCGTCGAAGGCATTGCGCACCAAATTGAGAATCACTTGGCTCAGTTGCACCTTGTCGGCTAGCACCGGCGACACCCGCTCGTCGCACTCGAGGCGCAACACGATCGTGAGCCGCTCGGCATCCCGCTGCAACAAGCGAACCACGGCCTCGGCCATGGCGTTGAAGTCGATGACCGTGCGCTGCGGCAGCTCGGGATGGGCCAGCGCCCGCATGCGGGCGACACATTCCCGTAGGCTCTCCATATTCCCTTCGATGTCCTGAATGAGATCGTTGTTATTGCAGTACTGGTACTTGCAGGCCTTCATTTTGCCGAATGCGACGGCGAGGTTAGCACCCATCGCACAGAGCGGCTGACCGATTTGATGGATAATTCCCGCGCTCACTTCGCTAACCAAAGCCAACCGTTGGGCGTGCTCCAACTCGACCTCCTGGGACTTGAGCTGGGCGGCTGCTTGGCGGCTGGCCGTGAGGTCACGCAATGCGGTGACCCGCGTTTTTTTTCCCTGCCAGCTGATCATGCGGCCATGAGATTCCGCTGGAAATCGGCTACCGTCCTTCCGCAGGCCGACATATTCATACGTCGCCTCCTGGCCGTCATCGATGTGTTGCTTCACCCACGCCCGCGACTCGGGTGCAACGAATTCACTCACCGACTGGCCGATCATTTCCGCCAGCTTGCACCCGTGCATTTTGGCGAGCTGGATATTGCCGTCGATCACCTTACCCCCTTCGGAGATTGCGATGCCCTCGAACGTCGCTTGAGCCAATTGACGAAAGCGGAATTTACTTTGCCGGAGTTCCCAGGTGCGCTCGGCCATGCGTCGTTCGAGCATTTGGTTCCACTCGAGCAGCGTTTGCTCGGCTTGCTTGCACGCCGAAATATCACTGAAAACAATCCGAAACACCAACGCTCCGGCAACCCCTGCCGCCACCGAGGCATCCAGCCGCGCCCACAACACGCTTTGATCCGCTTTGAGCAGGCGCACCTCGCCGACCTGGCTCTGGCCCGTTGCTAAAAGCTGCCTGCAATGCAGGTAGTAGCGATCCTGATCCTCATGAAAGATGAAACGACTGAGCGCTTGGTCCACCAACGCTGCACGCGGCTGATCGAGTAGGCTGGCCAGCGCTCGGTTGGGTTGAAGGATGCGCCCCTGCTCGCTCACCGTGCAATACCCTACGGGTGCCGCATCATAGAGATCGACATACAAGGACTGGGAAGCAAGGAGTTCCGCCTGTGTCCGGCGCAACTCCTCGTTCTGAATCTCTAACTCAAATTGGCACACCAAGACCTCGCGCAACATCTGACGAGTGTCTTCCGGCAACATCGCTGCGCCGTGATGCGGCAACAGCGACGACGATTTTTCATCGGCCATGGCCTCGGCCAGCTCCCGCAAACTGCGCCTGGCATCCGCGGCAAGCCCAGCTTCGGGCAAGCTGCTCATCGCTCCCGCAGCACTCTGAGCGTTGCACACATTTTGAAATCGATGATCAGTCATTCAAGTAGGGGCCATCATAGCTGGTGAATCACACGCTGCCACCCGAGAAAGTCCAGCGCAAACCTTGCCGCTCAGCCGCTCATGACCATCGGTCGCACCGGTACCCCACGGCTGGCGAAGTGGCGCTTGGCTTCACCCACTGTGAATTTTCCGAAGTGAAAGATGCTCGCTGCGAGCACGGCGTCGGCCTTACCGGCGTCGAGCACGTCCACCATGTGATCCAGGGTGCCGGCCCCGCCGCTGGCAATCACTGGAATCCCGACCGCTGTGGAAACCGCCGCCGTCAACTCAATGTCGTAGCCGGCCTGCGTGCCGTCCGCATCCATGCTGGTGAGCAGGATTTCGCCCGCCCCGCGCCGCCAGACTTCCATGGCCCACTCGACCACGTCGAGACCCACTGGCGTGCGACCGCCATGGGTGTAAACTCCCCACTTCCCAGGCCCCTCACGTTTCGCATCAATGGCCACCACGATACATTGACTGCCAAATGCCTGAGCCCCGGCATCCACCAGTCCTGGGGTGAGCACCGCCGAGGTGTTGATGCCAATTTTATCTGCTCCGGCCAGCAACATCTCGCGCATGTTGTCCACCGTGCGGATCCCACCGCCCACCGTCAGCGGAATAAAACAATGCTCGGCCGTGCGACGAACCACATCCACCATCGTCTTGCGATGGTCCGATGACGCCGTGATATCCAAAAACACCAATTCATCCGCCTCCTGCAGATTGTAGGCCATCGCGCAGGCCACCGGGTCACCCGCATCAATCAAATCCACAAAATTGATTCCTTTCACCACACGACCGGCGGTGACGTCAAGGCAGGGGATAATTCGTTTGGCGAGCACCCCGCGAGCAAAGCGTGGTCTCACTCATCCGCCAAGACCGATGTTGCCCATCTCACACAAAACGCCCGGCTGCTCAAGGCAGACGGGCGTTGCGGGGTTCGCTCGATGAGCGCGAAACTCAGTCGAGTTTCGGCTTTCCGACGCGGCGAACCGTACCAAACCGCTTTTGAAACTTGTCAATCCGTCCTTCGGTATCAACGAATTGCTTCTGTCCTGTGAAGAACGGATGCGAGGCGGAGGTGATGCCGATCGAAATCAGGCTGTGTTCCACGCCGTCAATGACTTCCTTCTTGTCGGAGGTCTTGGTCGAGCGGGTGATGAAGCGGGTGCCTGTGGTCATATCCACGAACACCACCGGATTGTATTTCGGATGTAGGTCCTTTTTCATGAGAATCTCTGGTGACCGCCACGTTCCAACGCGCCGGGACGCGAACGATGCCCGATCCCCCCTTCCTGTCAAGCCGTCATCCACCACCAAGCGCAAATTTTTTACCGCCTCACGCAATTCAATTCTTGCCAATATATTTGTTTTGGCGTGGAATTTTACTATTTTTTGAGTCGCTATTGTCACACAACTGGTGTAGATTCCTGTCGTTATGGCAATCACCACGAAACGCACTCGATTTTCACGCCGCCTTCCCGACCATGTGACCGATGAACTAGTGAACGTTCTTTCCGAGAAGAAGCTGTTCGGATTCAACGATCTGTTCGAGCGGGTATTTGCCAATTTAAAGCTCCGCAATGCCGTGAGTGGGGGCGAGGAGATGCTGCGCTTGCGCTCGTATGAAAAGCTCCAGAACCTTGTCACCCGGGGCCTGGTTGAAAAATCCGGCAAAGAATACAAGGGCACGTCTCGCGTGCATGAAGCGTCCAGCACGTATGCAGCAGCCCAAGAAGCTGCCGCTCAAGACTGATCTGGATGACCTGCAATCCCGATTGAGCCAACCCGCGTCCCTCAGGGCGCGGGTTTTTTCTATCCAACCCGGGCGGACTACCGTATGACCCGGGGCGCACCCTGATTCCGCCATGCCAGAGCACTACCTTCCCGTCCTGTTGCAAGTGATTATCGCGTTTGGTTTTGCCATCGCGGTGCTCGTATTGAGTGTGGTGTTCGGGCGATCGGGCACACGCAATGCCACCAAAGACAGCCCGTATGAATGCGGGATGCAGCCGATTGGCGATGGTGCGCCGAGGTTTTCGGTGAAATTCTATCTGGTGGCGATGCTGTTCGTGCTGTTTGATATTGAGGTGGTTTTTATGTACCCATGGGCACTGCAATTCCGCGACCTCATCGCCCACGGACCGACCGCCTTGCTAAGCATGGCAGGCTTTGCAGGCATCCTGCTCGTCGCCTACGCATATGCCCTAAAAAAAGGAGCTCTCCACTGGAACGCCTGAGCCGTCACCCCTACTCGCTGGCCATCTCTGGCAAATCCGTGGCGCGTTAGCCCGCATTCTGGATGGCTTCGCAGACCGCTGGAAATAGCTGCCGCTTGCGGCTAACCACCCCGGGCGCGTGAAACAAGGTCTCGTCCACCCGTTCAAATGGCAACTTGGCGAGAGCCGCCTCTTGGCCAATGGCCAAAATCATGCTGTGATGCAGCGCAACATCGGTGACGGCGAGAATCGTGAGATCGCACTGGCGGCTGGCATGCACCTCGTTGAGCGCCGCCTCGAGTTCGGGGCGTCGCGCCGCGAAGCCATGGAGGTCACGTTCTTCTACTTGTGAAATGCTCACGATCCACCCCTGCTCGGTGAATTCCTTGCGGTCGGCATTGAGGATTTCCTCGGGCGTGCCATTGACGATCAACGATCCAATGGCAAAAAACTCTTCGGTGAACGCCTGCGGGTCCACCCCGGCCAGATCGCCCAACCACGTCAACATCTCCCGGTCCAAGGCGGTCGTCGTCGGTGAAGTCAAACATAGAGTATCCGAGACAATCCCTGCGCACAAACACATCGCCACCCCAGGCGGCGGCGTCACACTACGGTATAAGAACTTACGCCCGACCAACGTACAGGTCGAGCCGACCGGTTCATTCAAGTAACGGATGGGTTCGCGCGAGACGAGGTCGCCAGCCAGGCGGTGGTGGTCGATCACTTCCGTGACTTCCGCCTCCTCCACCCCATTGACGGCCTGCGCGTATTCATTGTGATCCACCAGTGCGAGACGCATCCGCGGCGGGTCCACAAAGTCGGATTTCGAGATCACACCGATCATTTTACCCGTCGAACTGTCCACCACCGGAAACAAATCCTGATCGCTTGTGGCCAGACGCTTGCGCAAGCGCGAAATCGGCTCCGTCGGACAGATTCTCTCGAATTTTTGCTCCATCACATGGCGCACGGTGCGTGAGCATCGGATCAAGGTGGACGCGCTCGCCGTATCTTGGTGGCAGCGCAGGACGACTACGCCCTTGCGGGTAGCGTAAGCCAAGATTTCACTGGCCACCGGGTTCTCGCCGGTGACGATCAAGGCTCGCGCCCCAAAATCAATCGCATGCCGCTGAATGATCGGGCGATCCCCGCAAATCACTAGAAATTGCCCAATATGTCCCTCATTGACCGCACGCTTGAGACGCTTGGCCACCGTCGCTTGCGATGACGCTCCAACCAACAGGATGAGATCCTCCTCGCACTCGGGAGCGGGCAACTTCGCCCCCAGACTCTGGGCATGCAGGGTGTCAGCCAGCTTCGCCAGCGAGACATGCACCGTTCGCACACTCATCCCCTCGGTATCATCGGGTAGCAAGAGTTTGAGCAGATCAAAATAACGCAGAATTCCGCACAATTGGCCCTGCTCGTTTTCTACCGGCACGCTGCGAATCTGAGCGTCGAGCATCCGCCGATAGGCGGTAACAAAGGTATCGGTCGCGACCACCTTAACCACCTCTCGGTGGCAGATCATGCCAGCATTGGTACGCACATCGGTGATCAACACAGGAGCATCAATCCCCGCCCGCTCTAACACCCATTTGGTACGCTGCGAAATCTCCCCGCAGCGCGCGGCCACCGCCCGCGGCTCCTCACCCACCGCCCGCAGCAACTCGGCATAGCCAATCGCCGAGCAAATCGCATCCGTGTCAGGATTCTTGTGACCAATAACGTAAAATGGCAGCATGGCAGGTTGGGAAAGGTAGCAAACGGTTAGCCGGTGTGGGCTGTCAGTCTTGCCTCGCCAGCGCGCCGGGTCAAACTCCCATTTCCCGCCCGATATGGCTGCCGACCCATCCGATACCCACTCCCCCAACTATCCACCCGCCCATCCTACTAGGTATCTAGTTGTTATCGCAGAGCCACCAAGTGCCACCAATTAGGTGAAATACCTCACTAGAAAAATTGGCAGAATTTTTTTGACATCGAGGCACGGCGATTCATATTGGCCACCTGTCTCTATATCTAACAAAACAATTTTTCACACCACCCCTCTATGAAACGCAAATTCTCCCATATCGCCCTCGCACTTGGTCTTCTTTCCGCGCGCTCAGTGGTTGGGGTTTCGCTGCCCACTCTCATTGCATTGGCGATGCCATGGGGTTCCCTGACGGCCATGCCGGCAGGGCCCGCGATCCAGACTAGTGGCAGCATCAGCGTGGATGGCGCCGGAGTGACCCTCGACGGCAATGGCGGCAACGGCTACTTTGTCCAAGGCGGCAACTTAAGCATCAGCAACGCGACCTTGACGGATTTCACGACCACGGGCGGCAGCGGCAGCGGCGGTGGTGCAGGATTTGGGGGAGCGATCTTCGTCAATGGTGGAGCCACCGTAACGCTCACCAATGTGAACATTCTGGGTAACACCGCCACCGGCGGCGCAGGCGGATTGGGAGTCACGGGCGGCACGCTCAACAATCGATTCAACAGCGGCTCCCTAGGAACCGCCGGCAGCAATGGTAGCACGCCCACCCAAAGTAGCTTCACCGATATTGGCGGCACAACTGGCACCAAGGGCTATAACGGCACCTACAATGCCAGCGGCTTTGGCGGCAACGGTGGCAACGGTGGCAGCGGTGGCAACGGCGGCGACCGCAGCGATTCTCTTATCCTAGGTGTCACCACCGCCGCCGTCGATCTCGCCGCTTGGGGCGTCCAACTGGCGGCCGACTCGGCCAATCCATTTACCGCCAATGTGGCCGTCGGACTATCGCTATCGCTCGCGAGCGCCGCAATCAACTTGGGCAACGCCACGGCGGCCTTGGTTTATTTCGATAAATCGCTCTCTGACGGCCAAATTGGCCTAGGTGGCACAGGGGGAGCCGGCGGCATCGGCGGTCAAGGCGGGTTTGGCTTCGGGGGTGGCACCGGCGGCAACGGTGGCAATGGTGGCACCGGCGGTGCCAACTGGAGTGGTTCAGCCTATAGCGGCGGAGCCGCCGGCGGCGACGCTAACAGTGGCGGAACCGGCGGCCTAGGCGGCTTCGGCGCCGGCGGCGGCAAAGGCGGCGATGGCGGATTGGGCGGCGGGGGTGCAGGATTTGCGCCCAAGGCTG
>JAYSPI010000004.1:0-7002 GCA_043722215.1 Prosthecobacter sp. | reverse complement strand
CCCGAAATTCGGGCCAGGGGCTAAGCTATGATTGTGGTGGTCGGGCGCGGGCTGTAAACCGAACCGAACACAACACAGAATGAAAGCAAAACGAAGAAGACACGAACCAGAATTCAAGGCCCGCGTAGCGCTCGAAGCGCTCAAGGGCATCAAGCCAATCCATCAGATCGCAAAGGATTTCGACGTCCACCCGGTGCAAGTCTCCGAGTGGAAGAAGACCATGACCGCAGGTGCTGCCGAGGTCTTCGGAGCTGGCAGCGGCAAGGCCGAGGCGGAGGATTTCGAGCGCGAGCGCGCCCAACTCCACGCCAAGATCGGCGAACAAGCGGTAGCGCTGGACTGGCTGACAAAAAAATCCAAACAACTCGGTCTGTGAGGGATCGCATCGAGTGGGTCGACAAACCGCATCCCGGATTGAGCGTGAGAAAACAATGTGCTCTGTTAGGCGTGGCCCGGTCTTTAGTGGATTACGAGGCGGTGGCCGAGTGCGAGGAAGATCTCCGCATCAAGCGCTTGTTGGACGAGATTTATATGATCGACCCGTGCCTGGGGCGCCACCCTCTAGTGACGATCCTGAAGCGCGACCACGGGCTTACAGTCAACCACAAGCGGCTGCGCCGCCTGCGCCGTGAGATCGGCCACGAGGCGATTTATTGTGAAGTGGTCCCGCGAAACGGAGCCAGTGTCCTAGCGATGGCGCGGGAGGTTTCGGGAGTCTAGAAAGCCACCGCAATCAATGAAACGAACGAGAGGAACACACCGTGCGGAATTCAAGGCGCGAGTCGCCTTAGAGGCGTTCAAGGGCGTTAAGCCCGAAAACCGAAGATGGATGATTTTGGGCTAAGCGGCGCAGTCTTTTTCCTCGGGTTCGCCGCCTGCCGGCGCGTCTCCGGGTGACTCTGGCGGCAACTTCGGCGAAGTTGCTCCAGGCCATTGTAAAATGTTGTCCATCAGAGGTTTGTGCTTTGTCGAGCCTCCCCCCAGCTTTTGGCGATGTCGAGCACGGGCGTGCGGCTCCGCTTCCCCAATACCGCGCCTCCGATGAACCTCGCCGCTCGCAGCGTGGCTGGGCGCTTGAAGCCTGGTTTGCGCTGCTCCGGGGCGCTGCCGGTGTTGCCACAGCGCCACCCAGCGTGCAGGACGAGCGGGGCTTCGGCAAAGAAGGCAAGCAGGGGATGGTGGCTGTTGCGTCCGGGACGCGACAGGTTGTAGCCGCGCTTGGCTCCCTCTTGGTTTCCTCTGCGTTGGAAGACGGTGCTGTCCAGATCGAGACTGAAGCCATCCGGCGGCACCGGCCAGGAGAGTGCGAGCAGCCATTTCCAAAGTGGCCGTCAGAACTCTTCGATGTGGCCTTGGCGGAAGCGGATGAAGAGGTTGCGCACGGTGTCGGTGCCAGGAAATCGCTCAATGCCCAGCAGGGCGTGATGGGCTTTGAGGTGGAAGTGAGCCGGATTTGCCGTCCGGGGAAGATGGGATTACCAGCATTTTGCATCGTTTGGTGAAGGGATGTGGTGTGCGGTTATTTGACACAACCCTTCTACCACTTGGCCTGTAGCCAAACGATGCCTTATCCAACTTCGGTTTTCGGGCTCAAGCCACAGTGGAATCGTCGGCTTGAGAAGCGTGCCGCAGGGTTGCTCGCTGCGCTCCCAGCCCAGGGTGTCGCTGAGTGCGTCAATCATCGCGCTTCTTCCCGCACGATTCCGACTCGGATCGCGCGCCCGACTGCTTTCCAAATATTCGATTTGGCTCTTCTGACTCATGATCCCGGTTAGTGTCCACATCCCGGTGTCATTCTTTCTGGCGCAATGCGGGGTTACGCGTGTAGGTCGTCCCAGCGGGCTTCCTCGTCGGTGAAGTAGCGGACGCGGATTTTTTTAAATTCTTGGGTGGAGAACAATGAGCAACGCTGGGTGATACCAGTGGCTTGGGCGATCGCGGCGAGGGTTTGTTCGCATTCGTCTTCGCTCTTGCCGTGGACCATGGTGAACAGATTGTATGGCCACTCCGGGTAGCACGGGCGTTCATAGCAATGGCTCACCGCGCGGAATCCGGCCATGGTTTCACCGAGGATGCGCAAGGCGGCGGGATCATCGGCGGGTCCGGCCCAAACGCCCATGGCATTGGCGCCAAAGCCAGCCTTGCGGTGGTGGAGCACGGCCGCGAAGCGTCGCATCCGACCGGTGGATAGAAACAGTTGGTGCATGGCGGCGGCAGCGGCAAGCGACATTCCGAGTTCGTCGGCCAGTGCGACGAAGGGTTCGGGGACGAGAGCCAAGTCGCGTTGCATGGCGCGCACGAAGGCGATTTCTGAGTTGGTGAGTGGGCTAGCGTCCTGGCGGTTGGCCTCGGTGTAGGCAGGTGCGGCTTGGTCGTCGGGTTTGGCAGAGCCCTCGACATCGAAGCGGACGCCTATTTTAAAAAGGCGCAGGGTTGGGAGGATGCGGGTGGATTGGGCACCGGAGAGTTGGTGGAGGAGGGTTACGGATTTTTCTAGGCCGAGGCGGCTGGTGGGAGGTACGGCGATGGTGTACCAGAGGTTGAATTCGTGGTTGCGCAGGTAGTTATGACTGACGCCGGGGTGAGAGTTGATGATGGCCACTGCGGCATCGAGATGAGGCGGGGCGATTTTGGCGGCGACGAGTGAGGATGCGTACCCGAGCGAGCGGGTGTCGAAGATGGCGCTGATTTGGCGGATGATTTTGGAGGATTTGAGTGCCTGCACGCGGGTCAGCGTCTCTTCTTCGGTGAGGCCGCAGCGATGTCCCAGGGCGGCGAATGGCCGCTGCACAAATGGCACGGATTCCTGCAAAACTCCTAGCAAGGCGGCATCGGTGGCATCGGTTGTGGCGATCATCGGCCGCGAACTTAGCATGCTGTTGGGCAAGCGAAAGGCGCGAGTTGTGGCCGCTCACGTGATAAAAATGGGGGGTGATTGAGCTTGCACTGGCGTAACCCGCGGCGGCCCGCTATGTTCGTGGACGTCGCATGGCGCAATTTTTGTATGATTTCCGATCTCACTGTTATTAAAGCGGGCACCGGTGTCCTGACTAAATCCGTCGATGGGACGCTCGACCGGGCTGCATTGGCGCATTTGGTGGCGTCCATCGCCGGCTTGATAGATCATGGTCACCGATGTTTGTTTGTTTCGTCTGGGGCGGTTGGGTCTGGCGTTTCGGCCTTTGGCTTGGCGGAGTACCCGGGGGATACCGCCACTCGTCAGGCGTGCGCGGCGGTGGGTCAGGCGCGGTTGATGCAGACTTACAGCAGTATGTTTTGTAACTTTGAGGTGACCATCGCGCAGGTATTGCTGACCGCAGCAGATCTCGGCACGCCGGAGCGGGCGAGTTATGTTTCGGACACGCTTGAGCGTTTGCTCATCGAGCCGCGGATTTTACCGATCATCAACGAGAACGATTCGGTTGCGGTGGAGGAGTTAAAATTTGGTGACAACGACATGCTTTCGGTGCAGGTTGCGCAGCTTGCAGGGGCGAGGCGCATCATCCTGCTCACGAGCGTTGATGGTCTGCTAGATCCAGAATCGCAACAACTCATTCCGGAGGTGATCGACATCGACGAGGTATTCCGCCACGTTCGCGACGACAAAGGGCGCTTCTCAATGGGCGGCATGGCCTCGAAACTTGCGGCGGTGAAGTTTGCCGTGGATGCGGGTATTGAAACTCACATTGCCCACGGGCGGCATCCCGAGCGCTTGGCCGACATTGTGGCGGGCGGAGGGATCTCCACCCGTTTCTACGCGCGCTGATGGTGCCGGTTGGTGGAGCGCGACGAGGGGTGTGGGTTGGTCAGGCGTGGTGGTCCGGGCTGGGCGTCCATGGGGGAGTCAACCCGCCGACTCCTGGCGGATGGGGGCCGAATGACAGGTCGATGAGCGTGGGGCATGCGCAATGATCGAAAAAGCTAGGTATCCCCTTGAGTCTGTGGGGCAGGGCGGTAGCATCGCGCGTCGTTCATGACTACCATTCAAGAAACTATCCACCACATGGGCCGCCAGGCGAGAGCAGCGGCCTATCAGCTTGCCAAGCTCACGAGTGGTGAGAAAAACATGATTTTGCAAGCGATGGCGGCGGCGATCCGTGAGCGGCTGCCGGAGTTATTAGAGGCGAATGCGGTGGATCTAGCTGAGGGCTTGGAGAAGGGGATATCCGCGGCGATGCTTGACCGGCTGCGTCTTGATCCGGAGCGGATCGAAGCGATGGCAGCGGGGATTGACCAGGTTGCGGCGCTGGAGGACCCGGTGGGTCAGGTGATGGAGGAATGGTCACGTCCTAACGGCATGAAGATTGAGCAGGTGCGGGTGCCCATTGGTACGATCGGAATCATCTATGAGAGTCGGCCGAACGTGACGGCCGATGCGGCGGTGCTATGTTTCAAGACGGGCAACGCGACGATTTTACGGGGTGGCAGCGAGGCGATTCACTCGAACCGTGCGATCGCAGCCGCCTTGGGAGAGGCGGGTGCGCCGGCGCATGCGATTCAGCTGATTGGGATCACGGATCGGGCGAGTGTGGGGGCTTTGGCGCAGATGGATGAGTGGCTTGATCTCATCATTCCGCGCGGTGGCAAGAGTCTGATTGAAACCGTGGTGTCGCTCGCTCGAATGCCCGTGATCAAGCATTACGACGGGATTTGCCACATGTTTGTCGATCGAGCGGCGGATCTCGCCATGGCGGTTGCGCTAGCGGTTGATGCCAAGACCCAGAAATGCGGGGTATGCAACGCGCTCGAAACATTGCTCGTTCACCGCGATGTGGCGGCGGAGTTTTTGCCGGCTGTGGCTGCCGCGCTGCGTGCCAAAATGGTAGAACTTCGCGGTTGTGAGCAAACCTGTGCGATTCTCCCAGATGTGGTGGCAGCCACTGAGGGCGATTGGCGCACCGAGTACCTCGACCTGATTCTATCCATTAAGGTGGTCGGCACGCTCGATGAGGCTGTGGACCATATCAACACCTATGGCTCGCACCATACGGATACCATCGTCACGGCGGATGAAGCGGCGGCGGAACGGTTTCTACGGGAGGTGGATTCAGCCTGCGTGTTTCACAATGTGTCGAACCGCCTTGCGGACGGTGGGGAGTTTGGGTTTGGTGCGGAGATTGGGATTTCCACGGATAAGCTGCACGCGCGCGGGCCGATGGGTTTGCGCGAACTGACGAGTTATCAATACCGGGTGCGAGGCAGCGGCCAGACGAAGGGTTAGCGGGTGACGCCGCGCTCGGAGGATTCGATGAAGGCGATGAGGCGTGCGACTTGCGGCGTGTCTGCGTCGTGAGTTGCTTTGAGCGAGCTGAGGGCGTTGGCGAGGTTGCTATCTTTTTTGAGGAAGAGTTTTTTGTAGGCGGCTTTGAGGGATCGGAGTTCGGTCTCGGCGAATCCGCGGCGTTGCAGGCCAATGAGGTTGAGGCCTCGGGTGCTGGCTGGGTTGCCATCGACGATGGTGAATGGGGCGACGTCCTGATTGATTTTTGACAGTCCGCCGACGATGGAATGGGCTCCGATTCGGCAGAATTGGTGGATGCCGGCGATGCCCGAGATGATCGCGTAATCCTCGACGATGACGTGTCCGGCCAGTCCGACGGAATTGGAGATGATGATATGGTCGCCTAACTGGCAGTCATGGGCGACGTGTGAATAACAAAGAAGCAGATTGTGCGAGCCGATGCGGGTTGGCAGGCTGGCATGGGTGCCACGGTGGACGGTGCAGTTTTCACGGAACACATTGTGATTGCCGACTTCGAGGGAAGTCGGTTCTCCGAGGTATTTAAGGTCCTGGGATTTTCCGCCGATGACCGCGCTGGGAAAAAACTCGTTGTCAGTGCCAAATTTTGCGGGGCCTTGGATGACGACGTGGGAATGCAGGGTGCAGTTGTCGCCGAGTTCGACATGGTCGCCAATGACGCAATAGGGGCCGATTCGAACGTGATGGCCGATGGTGGCCAGTGGCGAAACAATAGCAGATGGATGAATCACGCGCTAATTTTCGACCCGTTTGCCCGCCCGTGACGAGCAAATTTTCCAAGGAATGAATGGCTGGATCGCGAGTGAGCTTGGAGATGGAATGAGGCATCGGCTGGGCGCTCTGCGGGTTCTCCCCAATTGATGTTATGGCCGCGGCAGTCGATGTGGGTGAAATTCCAGTATCCTCCGACTCCGCCGCTGAACAGTCCGAGATCGCGCAGATTGCGAGCGGTGGCGGTGACTTGCGCGGCGGGAGCGGGGAATTTGACATCGGCGGCGATATTGGCCTGATGCCATGACCCGGATTTGGCACCCGGGCAATGGGCGTTGTATGCGGGGCACCGGTAGGCGGAGATGATTTCGACTTGGTCAACATTCATTTCGAGGGCGATGCGATCCACGACGCGTAGGGTGTAACCGATGCGGTTCCACCATTCTTTGGGCGGGAGGGTGTTCCAGACGCTGCCTTTGGTCTGGGCATGGGATGCGAGCACTTGTGCGGGTATGACATGGCGCATCTGCAAGCCATTCAAATACTGCAGGTAGTCGCCGGCGAGGTGCCCTTGTTGCTCCGCCCATTCCTCGGGCAAGTCCGGCAGACCAGGTGGGCGGGGCGACCACTTGAATTCGGGCGGGGTGGCCGTTGGCACGAATACTTTTGGGCCCGGGGTGCTGAACGCGCGGGCCGGTAGCGACGAGGCGAGTACGCCGAGCCCAGCCAGCCCGAGAGTGCCCAGCACGCCGCGGCGGTCGATTGCCGCAGGACCGCTGGGCTGATAGATGGGGGCGTCGTCTCGGGAAATCATAGCTGCTAGGGGTGGAACCGCTGCGCGGCAGGCGGTGGCGCTGGTTCCCGTCGAGCGAAAGTGACGGCGGCGGCCGCCGCAAGCAAAAAATCCCGGAATTTCGTTGCTGGTGGGTGGTTGGTGGTTGTGTTGTGTTGTGTTGTGTTGTGTTGTGTTGTGTTGTGTTGTGTTGTGTTGTGTTGTGTTGTGTTGTGTTGTGTTGTGTTGTGTTGTGTTG
>JAYSPI010000003.1:0-15345 GCA_043722215.1 Prosthecobacter sp. | reverse complement strand
TGACGCCCGTTGAGCGCCTCCAAGGCGACTCGCGCCTGGAATTCCGCACGGTGTGTGCTTCTCGTTCGTTTCCTTGGTTTCGGTGTCTTTCTAGACTCCTGAAACCTCCCGCGCCATCGCTAGGACACTGGCTCCGCTTCGCGGGTCCAATTCAGAGTGAGGCAACCCAAGGGTTGCATGAGCAGGTGCTTGCCGGCAAGGTGGGGCCGCGTCATTGACTGTATGAAGATCACCTGTCCGAACGTCTCCTGCGCCCAACCGTTGAGCGGCCCAAAATCCCTAATTGGACAGCGGTTCTGCTGCACGGAATGCGGACATTCATTTATTTGGTCGGATTGCTTCCATACTGGTGAAGCCTTCGTGATCTACGACTTGGAGACCACCGGCCTGTATCCGGAATCTGACGAGTTTATCCAGATTGCGGCGGTTCGTATGCGCGCCGGGTATCTCTATCCCGAGGAATCCTTTTTCAGTTATGCTCGGCCACGGCGAGGCATCTCAGCGTTCATCACGTCCTACACGGGCATCCACAGAGATGATGTTAGAGACGCACCACGCCCGGAAGAGGTGCTGTGCGACTTCGCCCGCTGGGCTGGCGAAGCAACCCTAATCGCGCATAACGGCAAGCGTTTTGATGCCAAGTTTCTAGCTGCTACCTGCCAGCGCCACTACCTGCCGACACGTGAAACCCAGTGCATCGACTCGATTCACATATCAAAAATGTTATTTGGGAGCCGCCGCGGGATCGGTCACTCACTCGATCATGTGAAATCGCGCCTTGGATTGCGCGATACGGCCATGCGTCGTCACGATGCCCGGGGTGATGTTGATTTACTTGGTCGGGCGGTGGTGGAAATGGCGCGGCGCTTGGATCTAGACGGGGCCTTGAATGGCGTGCCTCGGCACAGCACCCAAATCCCGAGCCTTTGAGGCCGTGTGGGATTTTCCATTGCGTTGTTCTGGGGTGGAGGTGAATTTGGAGTGGACAAGACTTGTCAGATTGAGTGGCGACGTTTAGAGCCTGTTTATGTTGATCCGCCCTATTGCCGTTGTCGTCTCGTGGTGTTGGCTGGCTGTGACGGTTGCGCCAGTTCTAGCAGAAAAGGCGTTCTACGGCGATCCTCCCGATGCGACCCACCCGTGGGCGATCCACGACATGAATCGCCCGCAGCCGCCGCTGGTGACGCCGGGAAGTTTCAGTACGAATGACCAACCAGGTCGGCCGCCGTCGGATGCGATTGTGTTGTTTGATGGCACGGAGGCTTCGCTCGACCACTGGGAGGCCGATAAGTCACCGGCGGTACCGACTCGGTGGGTCGTTTTGGACGGGGTGTTGCAGTGCGTTCCGGGCTCCGGGTTCATCCGCACCAAGGAACAATTTGCCGATTGCCAACTGCATGTTGAGTGTGCGGCACCGACGAATATTCAGGGCGACGGCCAGTCGCGTGGCAATAGCGGGGTTTTTCTAATGGGAGAAACGGAAGTCCAGGTGCTTAATAACTACAATAATCCCACCTATGCAGACGGCTTTGCTGGTGCGGTCTATGGGGTCAACCCCCCGCATGCCAATGCCCTGCGCCCGCCCGGCGAGTGGCAGGTCTATGATATTCTCTTTCGGCGGCCCATTTTCCGTGATGGTAAGTTGCTAGATGGGGGGAGTCTCACCGTGTTGATGAATGGGGTGGTGGTGCAGGATGCCACGCCATTAGAAGGGGGTGGCGGTTATCGCGCCCGCCACCATGATCGGCCATTCGTTGAAAAAGGACCGCTCAAGTTGCAGGATCACGGTAACCCGGTGCGTTACCGCAATATTTGGCTGCGCCCGCTGCCGCCGCGCGCCCTGGATGGCGGTGACATGGGAGCCATGCTCCCGGCGGATGCCGCTGCCAAAAAAGTGGAATTGGCCAAGTGCCTCCGCAAGGATGCGGCCAAACGACATGGGCAGGACCAGCTGCTGCGGCTGATGGAGTCACTTTGTTACGACCCGGACCCGGCCACCACCCAATCTGCCAGCGCTGGCGTCACCTCCTGGTTGGCTGCGGTGAAGGCGACACCTGCCACGGCCGTGGAGGACAAAAAGACCGAGGTTCTCGAGATGCTTGAGGCCCTCCGCTATCTCGTTCACTTTAAGTTTCTCCCCGAGGATTTCCGGGCGCTGCCCGAGCTCGAGGAATTCGTCGCCGAGCACGCATGGGAGAAGAAGTAAGCCGCTGCTCCTTACCCGGCCTGCGGCGTCTTGGTGAGCCAGCGCGAAACCAGGACGAAGAAGAACGGGATAAAGATGAGATCAATGAACGTGGCCGAGAGCAGTCCGCCGGTAACGGCGGTGCCAATGGCATTCTGGGCCGCCGCCCCCGCGCCAGTGGTGAGGGCGAGCGGCAAGGTGCCGAAAAAGAATGCCAGCGACGTCATGAGCACCGGGCGTAGCCGGATTTTAACGGCGGCCAGGGTAGCATCCACCAGTTCGTGGCCGTGGAGCATTTGTTCTTTAATGAACTGGATGATGAGGATGGCGTTTTTGGTTGAGAGGCCGACGGTGGTGAGGAGGCCGATTTGTAGATACACATCGTTGGGGAGAATGCGCAGTGTCACGGCGACCACCGCCCCGACCAGACCTAGCGGAATCATCAGGAGGTTCACAAATGGGATGGTCCAGCTCTCATACAAGGCTGCCACACTCAGAAATACCACTAACAGTGAAATCGCATACAGCGCCGGTGCCTGCGCCCCGGCTTTCTTCTCCTCGTATGACAGCCCGGTCCATTCGTAACCGCTGCCCGGCGGAAGTTGTGCAGCCATTTTTTCCATTTCTGCCATGGCTTCACCGGTGCTGATTCCCGGAGCGGCCTGGCCCATGATTTCGGCCGATGGAATCCCGTTGTAGCGCTCGAGGCGTGGTGAGCCAAACTGCCAGCGGGCGGTGGCAAAGTCTGTGAATGGTACCATTGCGCCCAGGTTGTTTCTAACATACCATCGGTTGATGTCCTCGGGTAGCATCCGATATTCTGGGGCCGCTTGTAGATAGACTTTTTTGACGCGACCCTGTTCGATAAAATCGTTGACGTATGAGCTGCCCCAGGCGGTGGCCAGCACGCTGTTGATATCGGTGAGTGATACGCCCAAGGCGCCGGCCTTGACGTCATCAATGTCCAGCTTGAACTGCGGCGCGTCATCTTGGCCGTTCGGCCGGACCCCACGCAATTTCGGGTTTTGTAGCGCCATGCCTAACAATTGGTTGCGGGCCTCCATCAGCTTGGCGTGTCCCAGCCCGTTGCGATCCTGGAGCATAAAGTCAAAGCCATTGGCTTGCCCGAGTTCCATGACTGCGGGCGGTGAAATGGCAAACGCCAAGCCGTCCTTGATTTTGGCAAATGCGGCCATTGATCTAGCTGCTAGAGCGGGGGCTTTCAGGTCCGGGGTTGGGCGTTCTTTCCAATTTTTAAGTTTCACAAACGCGAGGCCCATATTTTGGCCGCGGCCGGCAAAGCTGAAGCCAGCCACGGTGATGACTGAGTCGACGGTCTTTTTTTCATTTTCGTCAAAATGTTGTTCAATTTGATGCATGACGGAGACTGTGCGTTCCAGGGTCGCGCCGGTGGGTAATTGAACTAGGCAGATGATGAATCCCTGATCCTCGTCGGGCAGGAAGGCTGTGGGCAGACGCATGAATAACAATACCATGCCTGCCACGATCGCCGCGTAAATCGTTAGATAACGCAGCGGTTGCTTGAACGAGCGTTTTACAATCGATTCATAGCCCGCCCGGCTGCGGTCGAAGCCCGTGTTGAATGCGAGGAAGAACCGTGTAAACCATCCGGTTTCGGCGGCATGGTGGCCCTTGGCGACGGGCTTGAGCAGCGTGGCGCACAGCGCGGGGGTGAGGGTCATGGCGAGCACCACCGAGAGGATCATGGCGGCGATGATGGTGATGGCAAACTGCCGGTAGATCACCCCGGTGGACCCACCAAAAAAGGCCATTGGAATGAACACGGCGGTTAGAACGGTGACGATTCCCCACAGCGCGCTGGTGATTTGGCCCATCGACTTGATCGTCGCCTCCTTGGGCGGCAATCCTTCCTCGGTCATGATCCGTTCCACGTTCTCGACGACCACGATGGCGTCGTCCACGAGCAGGCCGATGACGATGACCAGAGCGAACAGGGTGAGGGTGTTGATAGAAAACCCGCTGATTGAAAGGACACCGAAAGTTCCTAGCAGGACGACCGGCACCGCGATGGTGGGGATCAGGGTGGCCCTAAAATTTTGGAGGAAAAGGAACATGATGAGGAACACCAACACCACGGCCTCGATGAGTGTCTTGACCACTTCTTCGATGGAGATCTTAACAAATGGGGTGGTGTCGTACGGGTACACTACCTTCATCCCGGGGGGGAAATACCGAGCCAGCTCCGCCATCTTGTCCTTGATGCGGGTGGCGGTTTCTAACGCGTTGGCTCCGGCGGCCATGCGGATTGCCATGGCCCCCACCGGTTTGCCTTTGTAGAACGACAAGGTGTCATAGTTTTCAGTGCCGATACGGCACTCGGCAACATCCTTGATTTTGACGGTAGAGCCGTCGGTGTTGGTGCGTAGCACGACCGACTCAAACTGAGCTGGCGTTTGCAGCAAGGTGCGCGCGGTGAGTGTCGCATTCAACTGTTGGCCGGGCCGAGCTGGCGAACCGCCAAACTGTCCGGCAGAGACCTGGGTGTTCTGGGCCTGCAGCGCCGCAATCACCTCATTGGACGTCAGTCGGTAGTTATCCAGCTTGGCTGGATTCAACCAGATGCGCATCGCATTTTGGGACCCGAACGTCTGCATTTCTCCGACCCCTTCGAGGCGGCTGACGATGTCTTGTACGTTAGATACCAGGTAATCGGTTAGGGAGTTACGGTCCATTGTGCCATCTTCCGAGACCAGTCCGACTAACAGCAGAAAGTTTTTAGTGGATTTAACGACGGATATTCCCTGTTTTTGGACGATTTGTGGGAGTAGCGGAGTGGCCAGTTGGAGTTTGTTTTGGACTTGGACCTGCGCGATGTTCGGGTCGGTTCCGGCCTTGAATGTGAGATTGATGGCGACCGAGCCGGCGGAGTCGCTGCTCGACGACATATAGATCAGGTTATCGATGCCATTGAGTTTTTGTTCGACGATTTGGGTGACGGTATCCTGGACGGTTTGGGCGGAGGCGCCGGGATAGCCGGCGTTGATGGTAATCTGTGGGGGGGCGATCGCCGGGTACTGCGAGACCGGCAGGGTTTTGATGGCCAGCAACCCTGCCAGCATGATCAGGATGGCGATGACCCAGGCGAAGATTGGACGGTTGATAAAAAATCGAGGCATGGAGGGTAGGGTTTAGGGTTTGCGGGAGGCGGTCGGGGTTTCGCTGAACGGCACGGTTGTTACGGGCGTGCCGGGACGTGCCCGCTGAATTCCAGCCACAATCACGCGGTCGCCGGCCTGCAAGCCCTCTTCGATCAACCAGTTGGTGCCCACGGTGCGGTTCACGTGAATCACCCGGGTTTCGACTTTCTCCGCGGTGCCGACGATCATGACGATGGCGTCGCCGGCCGGGTTGCGGGTGACCGCGCGTTGTGGTACGAGCAGTGCTTGGTCGAGGGTCGCTTCGTCCAGCACGGTGCGCACGAACATGCCGGGAAGTAGGAGTTGGTTGGGGTTAGGAAACTGGGTGCGCAACGTGACCGAACCGGTACTTGGTTCGACGAAGGATTCGGAAAACTTGAGGCTGCCCGGCATGGGGTAGGGTGAGCCGTCATCGAAGCGCAACTGCACCTTGGTTGGGAGGCCGGGTTGGCTGGGTGGTGTGTTGCGTTGAGCTTGGCGCAGGCGCAGCATCTCGTTGCTGGATTGGGTGAGATCTACAAACACAGGATCTAGCTGTTGGATCGTGGCGAGCAGCACCGCTTGGTGAGTTGTTACCAAGGCTCCGGCGGTCACGGCGGAGCGACCGATGCGCCCCGAAATCGGCGCCGTCACCTTGGTATAGGCCAAGTTGATGCGGGCGGTTTCCAGCGCTGCCTTGGCCGCCTGGACATCGGCCTCGGTGAGTTTCTGCGCGGCCAAGATATCATCCACGTCTTGCGCGCTGACCGCCTCGCTCTTGACGAGTTCCTGGTAGCGCGCGGCTTTAAGCCGTAGCGGCACCAGGTTTGCCTCAGCCTTGGCCAGTGCGGCCGTGGCACCATCGTGGGCGGCTTGATAGCTGGCGGGATCAATCTGATAGAGAACGTCGCCTGCTACGACATCGGTCCCTTCGGTGAACAATCGTTTTTGGATGATGCCACCGACTTGGGGACGGACCTCGGCGGTGAGTGAGGCGGCGACTCTGCCGGACAGTTCGGTGGTTAGGGTCACTGACTGCGGTTGCAGGGTGATGACGGCGACCTCGGGTGTGCCTGCGGTCGGCGGGCCGGCGGGTGGTTTCGGTTTTCCGCAGGAGGTGAGCAAGATAGCAGTTAGATAAAGATATCGCATGGCGCGTGGCGTTCGTGATAGAGGGTCGGGTGGCTCGGACGGTTTTTATTTTGCGTATTTTACCACTCGCCGCCGATGGCTTTGATGAGGGCCACGGAGATGGCGAGGCGTTCGGCGCGAATGGCGTTGGCGGCTTGTTCGGCATCCAGGCGGGTGCGTTCGGCATCCACCACATCGAGGAAGCTGATGAGGCCGGCTTGGAAGCGTTTGACGGAGAGGTCGAGTGTTTTGCGAGCGGCCACCCGTGCTTGGTCTTGCGCGGCTTGGCGGCGTTGTAGGAGCGCGGCTCCTTGGAGGGCGTTTTCCACTTCGCGGATCGACTCGAGCACGGTTTGCCGGTAATCGGCGCTGGCGGCTTCGTGGGCGGCGATGGCGGCTTGCTGTTGGGCGCGGAGGAATTTTTGGTTCGTGATCGGGGCGAGGGCATTGGCACCGATTGACCACACCAGCGACGAGGCTTGGAATAAATCACTCAGTTTGGCGGCATCCAAGGCGCTGGTGGCACCGATCGAGAGGGTGGGATAAAATGCGGCTCGGGCCACGCCGATATCGGCATTGGCGGCCGCCACCCGCCATTCGGCAGCGCGGATGTCAGGACGTTGGCGCAGTACGGCCGAGGGCACGGTGGTGGGCACCGCGGGTGGCTCGGGCAATGACCCGTTTTCTGCAATCGCTGAACCCGTCGCGACCGAACCGGTGAACACTGCCAACGCATTGACCAAATTCACGCGATCCTGCTCGAGTCGAATCCGGCTGGCGTCGGCCGTGGCGACTTCGGTTTCGGCCCGCGCCAAGTCAAGTCCGCTGATGGTTCCCGCATCGCGGCGTTGGGTCATGAGACCGAACGCCTTGCGGCGAATTTCCAAGGTGCGAGTGAGCACCGCGCGATTGGCATCGACCGCCCGCAGTGCCCAATACGTTTGGGCCACCTCGCCGGCGATGCTCAGTCTGAGAGCATTGAGGGTTTCGTTGGCCGCGCCCTCCGACGCGCTGGCCGACTCGACCTGCCGTCTGACCTTCCCCCAGCTATCGACTTCATAGCGGAAATCCACCGGCACGGTGAAGGTGCTGGCAAGAATCGGTGAACCTCCCCCCGGTGCGCGAAACCGCGATTTCGAGCGCACCATGCCCGCGCCCAAGTTCATGTCCGGAAAATACAACGAGCGAGCTTCGTTGCTCAGCTCTCGGGCTTGGCGTAAGCGCGCCGCCGCACTCGCGACCTCTTGGTTCCTTGCGAGCGACCGCTCCACCAACGTCGTGAGCGTTTCGTCTCGATAGATCTTCCACCACGCCACCGGCTGCGCCGGCCGGCCTGGAGCCTCTCGCTGCCATTTCACTCCGCCCTGTGAAAATGTCGCCGGTAATTCCATCCCCGGCTTTTCAAAGTTTGGCCCCACCGGCGCGCACGCTGCCGCCGCTATCAGCCATACGCCACTCCACAATCTCCAGATGCATGTGCCTTTCGTCATGAACGCTCACACCCAAAACGGGAATTAACTTGCATGCAAGCGATTACTTGCAAAATCTCGCCGCCATGAGCGCAGCACCGGTACGTAAGAAAGCACCCGACGGACAGGGGACGCGGCAGCGGTTGATGGAAGCGGCCCGGTTGGAGTTTGGGGATAAGGGTCTGGATGGGGCGACGACGCGCGGGATAGCAGAGCGGGCGGGCTGCAATGAGGTGACGCTGTTTCGGCATTTTGAATCGAAGCTCAGGCTGCTGCAAGCGGCGGTGCAGGAAACGTCGGCCGAGTTCATCGCGGCATGTGCGTGCGGCGGCAACGTCAGCGGTCATTTGCGCGAGGATCTAGGGCATTACGCCCGAGTTTACAACGATGCGTTGGAGCGCTGTGCGGGGATGGCGTGCGCGATGATCGGAGAAAGTCGGCGTCGGCCGACGCTGGCGAGGGAGCTCATCGGGGACGTCTTGGAGCCATTTCACCGAAGTATCGCCAACTACCTGCTCCAGCGGCAACTCGCCGGGCGGGTTCACCAGGCGCTGAACCCGGCCATCTTCGCGGAAATGTTTACCGCTGCATTGATGGGCGGTTGGTTGCGCCGGACCTCGGGGTTGTCGGATTTGGACCGGGGCGTTTGGCTCGATCAAACCGTGGATATTTTTGCGCGCGCCATCGAATGCTAGTGGCAAAGACGAGGAGGGGAACTCCGCCGCGAGACGCTCAAGGTGGCGGCGTTGCAATCGGCTGAGGTGCGGGTTTTGCCACGACCACCTGCCAGGTGGCGAGCAGGGTGAGGGCGGCACCGAGGAGTTCGCGCAGGTGAAAGGATTCGTCAAACCAGCAGAACCCGCCGAGTCCGGTGAGGATCGGCAGCAACATCTGAATCGACGAGCCTTTGGCGACCGACATATTTTGATAGGCGCGGGTCATCTGGAGTTGGCCGATGGCGACGACGACTGCCGCGGCCGTGAGTCCGAGCCATGCGGCGGCGGGGATTTGGGGCAATTGCACGACCGCCGGGCAGGCAATGAGCAAGCTGAAGAGTGCCTGAGATGCGAAAATGGTGGCCGGGTGTTCCTGGTGGCGGAGTTTGCGAATGATGACGACGACCCACCCCGCTAACAGCGCTCCTAACAGCGCCAGCAGGTCGTAGCCAGAGGGATGCATGAGCTTGCCGTCGCCACTGAGAAACCCCACCAAGCCACACAGCCCAACGATCATCCAGCCCACCGCTGAGCGACTGAGTTTTTCCTTTAACCAGACGGCGGCAATCGCCGAGCCAAACACCGGATACGTGAGATTGAGGATCACCGAACGCGCCGCTCCTAATTTCACAATGGTGACGTAGAAGATGATGATCGCTAGGCCGCCAACCACGCCGCGCAGCGCCACTAGGCGGTTGGCAAATAAGCGGTCGATTTGCAAACCGCGCCCGCCACCGTGCAGCGCGAGGACCACGAGCAGACCGGCGACGCCACGAAACAAGGTGGCCAGTGCGCCATTCGCCGCCGGGTAGTGAAGTGATATCGCGCGAATCAACAGCGTGTTGATGCTGAAAAGAATCACCGAGGCCAGCATGCTGAGCAGGCCGCGGAGGTCGGGCAGGGAGTCGGATTTCAATCGCATGGCAGGTTCGGAAGCGCGGACGGCAGCAGTAAACGGAACTCCAATCATCCCAAGAAACGTGCCCTCGCCATCGCGCACCGAAGGGTTGACGATTCCGCCCGCGTCGTCAGTAAGCAATGTGCCTCTCAGCGCTGGCGCTTCGGACGTCCATCGCTGGCCCGCTGGCCAAGTGCCGCGTGGCGAGTCCCCGTGCCACAGACCCGATATGGGTCAGCCCGGCGATGCGCGCGCCGCAGAGGGTGGTTTCAACATCGGGGAGTTCAGGCATCGCTGCGGTCTAATGGAATACAAACCCGCAGACGGCCATCACGTGGCAGACGCTGCCGCCCAACACGAATACATGCCAGATCGCGTGGTTGAATGGCAGGCGGTGCCAGGCAAAGAAGCCGGTGCCCAAGGTGTATGATAATCCGCCCGCGACTAGCCAGCCGATGCCTGCGGCGGGCAGGTGCATCAGCAGTGGGCGCGCGGCGAGCACAATCAGCCATCCCATGAGCAGATAGATAGCAGTTGAAATCCAATGATCTTTTTTTCCCTTCCAGAGAGTTTTCATCAGGACGCCGGCGAGTGCCATGGCCCAGACTGCGCCGAACAACGACCACCCCCAGGCACCCTTCAACGTGATCAGTGTGATCGGCGTGTACGACCCCGCTATCAATAGATAAATGCAGGCGTGATCAAGTGATTGAAAAAACAACTTCCAGCGCGGACCCGTGCACAAGTGATAGAGCGTGGATGACGAGTATAACAGCACCAACGAGGTGCCAAAAACTGCCGCCGAAACCACCTTGAGGGGGTCGCCAGTGGACCGCACCAGCATGACTCCCAGCGCAACCAGGCTGAAGGCGACCCCGATCGCATGGGTGACTAGGCTGGCAACCTCCTCACGGTGGGTGTCGCACAACAGCGAACGTGCTGGAGAATCGCGAGTCATGGCAGAAGCCGTCCATCGCGCATGACCGGGGGTTTGTCCAGTCGCGCTTGTGGCGCACGGGGGGAAATCCATTGATTTTGTGGCAATCGGGCGTGAGGGCTTGAATGCGGGCGGATTACCCGCCAAAGCACGGCGGTGATTCAGGCTTTCATCCTTGGTGCCGGATTAGGAACCCGCTTGCGACCGTTGACCGCGCACTTGCCCAAGCCGCTGGTGCCGTTGTTTCACCGTCCGCTGGCGAGCTGGGCGATGGCGGCGTGCGTGCAGGCGGGCATCCGGCGCTTCGCCATCAACACCCATCACCTGCCGGAAGTATGGCATGATTTTGCCGATCCACCGCTCACCGTCGGCCCGCCGGTGTTTGGGGTCAATGGCGAGTCCGCCGTGTGCCGGTCGTGGAATGGGCATGAGGTCAGCTTGTTTCACGAGCCGATCTTGCTGGAGACCGGCGGGGGTTTGAAAAACATCTCCGATTGGATCGCGGACGAGCCGTTGCTCATTCACAACGGGGATGTTTTCACCACTCTGCCATTGGAGCAACTCATCGCCGCCCATCAAGCGTCTGGCCTGCCCGTCACCCTGGCGCTGCGCTCGCACGGCTGCGCTAAATCGATCGCACTTGATGCGGCCCAGACCCGTGTCACCGACATCCATACGCGCCTAGGTCGGGCCGATGGCAGCCACGTTTTTACCGGGATCTACTGCGTCAACCCTGGCTTCCGGGAGTTGCTGCCCGCCACCGATAAAGCCTCGGTCATTCCCGCCTTCCTCACCCTGGCCGAGCATGGGCTGCTCGGCGCGGTCGTCCTCGATCAGGGGACTTGGCTCGACCTGGGCGATCGTCAGTCGTATTTATTCGCTCACCGCCAGCTCAACTTAGGACCGGAGATTCACCCGCTGGCGGTCATTCAGGCCGGTGCGGTCGTCGAATCTTCCATCATCGGGGCCGGGGCCGTGATCGAAGCCGGTGCCCAGGTGCGCGATTCGGTGGTATGGGCGGGCAATCGTGTTGCCAGTGAGGCCGTGCTCGAGCGTTGCATCGTGTGCTCCGGCCAACCGGTCCTTGGCAGCTATCAGGATGCGGATCTGTGAGGCCATGCCCGACAATAGCGGTGGTGGTTTGGCCGACGATCCGCTAAGACACCCGTCATGGTCCTGCTTCTGCGGTTTCAGAAATTCAGCGTCTGGCGCCCTGCCATGGAAGGAAAGCGACGCCTCCTGGGGAGGGCGCAACGGCTGGCTGAGTCCCTGAGGAGGGTCATCCCTGTGTTGTGGATTGCAGGGTCGGCAGTGGAGGCTCGCGCCGCCAGCGATGGCGGGTGGGACGAACACCTCGCCAGAATGTGTTCGCGACGCCTCCAGAAAATCGATCGGGAGTGCACCGCATTGTTGCCGTTGTTAGATGGCTTGCCGCGCATCCCGCTTGATGACCAGGGCGGCACCGGCGGCTTCGCCAGCCTGCACCCTGACGCGGCCTCCGGTGGCTCCGCCAGCGATGTGATCGAAGTTCGCTGGCCCGCGCCAACGCGGGTGGACCTCGTGGCGCTGGTCCCCGCCCGGCGCTACGATGCGCGCGGGTTGGATGCGCAGTATGGGATGCCCAATGCGTTTCAAGTGGAATTGATCGGTGCGGATGGTGCGGTGGTAGCGCGGGTTGCGCAGGAACACCACGTGTGCGCTCATCCGGTGCGCAAAGGGCATCCCTTCGTCTATCAGGTGCTGCCGCCCGTCGTCGCGACGGGTTTGAGGATCACTGCCGAGCAGCTGCAAATCGACACCGATGGCGGGGATGGGTTCGTTCATGCCTGGGCCGAGGTGCTCGCCTTTGATGGCGAACTCAATATCGCCGCCGGCGGCGATGTGCGCAGCTTGAGTGGATTATCGCCGTCGGCCCCCTGGCACTGGGCCCCCTCGTTTCTCGTCGATGGTCAGACGCCGTTGGGCTTGCCTGAGATCCCTGCGGGGGAACACGGGAATATCGGCTGGATCTCCGAAGGTCGAGACGACGCCAACACCGCGGCTTCCATGACCGTGGACCTTGGAGAGTCCGCCGTGATCGATGCCGTGAGGCTGATCCCAGCGAGGAAGCCCACCTCCGATCTCCCCAGCGGGTTTGGTTTCCCGCAGCAATTCACCATTGCGGTTTCTGCGACGGGCCATGCCGGTAGCTGGTCGGAAGTCGCCGCGCGCGCCATGCCCAACCCTGGCCACAACCCGGTCACCGTCTCGCTTCAACCGTGCCGTGCGCGGTTTGTCAGAATCGAGGCCACCCGCCGCTGGAAAGCCTTCGACGCCTATCCCGCGTTCTTTGCCCTGAGCGAGGTCGAGGTCCTCGCCGGCACCCGCAACCTAGCATTGGGGAAAGTCGTCCGCTCGTCCGACGGCATGATGAACGTCATCGCCCCGGGCGGCCATTATTGGAGCAATGCCGCCCTCAGCGATGGTTTCGGGCCGGACGGACGGCTGGTCACCACCCGCGAATGGCTGGGCGCATTGGACCGACGGTTGCAACTCGAAACCCGTTGCCATGAATTGCGCGACGAGGCCGAGGGCGTGGTCGCCAGTTGGCGCAGCGCGGGGCGCACCGGCGTGGCCGTGTTGGTGGTGGCGGGGGCCTTTCTCATCATTGCCTTGCCGATCCGCTACCGCCTCCACGCCAACCATGAATTGCTCAAAGTGCGCGAACGCATTGCCGGGGACCTGCACGATGAAGTGGGGAGCAACCTTGGCAGTATCCAGATGTTCGCCGATCTCGCCGAAGGGAGAACCGGTCCCTCCGACGAACTCAAACGCATCCAGCGCATCGCCGGTGAAACAGTCAGCGCCGTGCGAGATATCGTCTGGTTGCTCCGACCGCAGGGCGATCACCGCATCGGCACCGTGGAGCATTTGCGCGAGACCACCTCGATTATGTTGGAAACTATCCAGTGGACATTCACCGCCAGCGAGGAGGCGTGGCAGCTAGAGCTGCACGAGGACGCCAATCGCCACTTGTTTCTCTTTTTCCGCGAGGCCCTCCACAACATCATGCGCCATGCCCAAGCGACCACCGTGGTGATCCGCTCCGAAGTCTCAGACCACCAGTTCGTCCTCACCCTCAGCGACGACGGCGTGGGTATCCACCCCGACCGCTTGGCTCGTCCGGCAACTCTCCATGCCTTGCACCAACGGGCAGCGGCCCTCGGTGCCCTGCTGGAAATCCACAGCGAAGCCGATGCCGGTACTCGCCTGGTTCTCAGCGTGCCGCTAGCGGGCGGGAAGCACCGCCGCGTCCCACATTTTAGTGACATGACAAGAATCTGATTTTAGCTCACCTTCGTGGCGTCGAGGGGAGGGATCCCCCGGTTTCAACAAAATTCATGACAGAATTCATTAGGGGTCGCGCGGGGGCGCGGCCCCTTTTGTTTGGGCGCTAAGTCGGGTGCGCTGACATGGGGGGGCGTTCCTTGTGGCCTGGTAGAGGGGAATCTCCAACCAGACGGCAAATCGTGGCCTCCGCAGTGGCGGTCTCGGCGCGGTTCGTCCCATCCAGCGCGCTGAATCATGCCGACCCTAGCGGGGATCATGTGGGACTGTCGTAAACTTCGCGCTTGTGACCGGCCGATTCGGGTTCCAGTCTCCCGCCGCATGAGTGAAACGACATCCGTCATCGACGTCTGCATCGCAGGCACCGGCAGCTACGTCCCCGCCAGGATTCTGACCAACGAGGAACTCGCCACCCAGGTGGATACCACCGACGAATGGATCTTCACTCGAACCGGCATCCGCGAACGCAGAATCGCTGCCGAGGGTGAGTTTACTTCCCACATGGCCACCAAGGCGGCCCAACAGGCACTCGCGCAAGCTGGGTTGGCCGCAGAGGATCTCGAACTGATCATCATCGCGACGATCACCCCAGATACGCCAACGCCCGCTACGGCGTGCTACGTCCAACAACAGCTTGGGGCATCCCGGGCGGTGGCCTTCGATATTTCTGCGGCGTGTTCCGGGTTTCTCTACGCCATGAAAATCTCCAAGCGCCTGATCTCCGATGGCGCCTTCAAAAATGCTCTCATCATCGGCGCTGAAAAACTCTCGTCCATCACCAACTGGGAAGACCGCTCGACCTGCGTATTGTTTGGTGACGGGGCAGGCGCTGCTGTCCTGCGCCGCGCCGAACCCGGTGAAGGGTCCATCGTCGCCACCGAAATGGGAACCGACGGAAATCTGACCAATCTACTGATGATTCCAGGGGGCGGCTCAGCCTGCCCGATCACGAGTGATAACGTGAATGATCACCTCCATACCCTGAATATGCAGGGCAAGGAGGTTTTTAAAATCGCCGTGAACCGCATGAAGGAAGCGGCCGAAAAAGTCATCGCTCGCGCCGGGTGGCAGCCTGAGGACATCGCCTGCATCATCCCTCACCAAGCAAACCGCCGCATCATCGACGCCATCGCCGACCGCCTCGCTGTCCCCAACGACCGTGTCTTCATCAATCTCGATAAATACGGCAACACCTCCGCCGCCGCAGTGGCCATCGCCCTAGATGAAGCCAACCGCACCGGTGCCTTCAAACGCGGCGATCATATCGTGTTAGTCGTCTTTGGCGCTGGCCTCACCTGGGCCGCTGCTGCCATCCGCTGGTGATCTAGTCGGTCCTTGAATAGAGGGTCGGACAAGGTATCCAAAACGGGATATCTCTGCGATCGAGACGTCCCGGCCCTATGGGGTCATGGGTCGGACAAATCATCCCGAGCGTTGGTCTATCAGCGCGTCAGGGCGCTCACCTCCTCCCCCGCGGGCTCATCAGGCGATACGACCACGGTCCGGGTCAGATCCGCTACAAAC
>JAYSPI010000002.1:0-7303 GCA_043722215.1 Prosthecobacter sp. | reverse complement strand
CCGGCCAGTTCGGTCCAACCGGTGTGGATGTCGGTGAGCGTCAAACTCCAGAGGAACGCTCCGCTGCTGCGACCGAGCCGCCCTCCCAAGCTGAGCTGGTGGGGCGCTGTAATGCGATCGAGCTGCCGGGCGCTGCACTGCTCGACCTTGGCCCGCGTCGCCGCGCGGAGCTCGCCGTGATGCTTCTCGTCGCTCTCCAGCCACAGTGGAATCGTCGGCTTGAGAAGCTTGCCGCAGGGTTGCTCGCTGCGCTTCCAGATCTCCACAACGACCTCCTGCTCAAGCTCGGTGTAGGTCGCTTTCGATCCTCGTTTCATGGCCCCCTGCCCAAGACTGACTTGGCCGTTGAGGGCATTGATCGCGTGCTTGCGCTCCCAGACCAGGGTGTCGCTGAGCTCGTCAATCATCGCGCTTCTTCCCGCACGATTCCGACTCGGATCGCGCGCCCGACCGCTTTCCAAATATTCGATTTGGCTCTTCTGACTCATGATTCCGGTTAGTGTCCTCATCCCGGTGTCATTCTATTTGGCGCAATGCGCGTGGTTTCCATTTTCCCATCTAGGCTAACTGCTTCGGGTGACGACTGGCTGCTGGCGGCGGCAGCCAGTCGCGAGGAACCCAATGTCTTACGGACCTACGACGGGCTCACCAGGGGCTGAGCGTCACTGGGCTAGGACGTTTGACCACATGGGTTGACTCGGTATTGAGCAGTTCGGCGAATTCCGCGGACCAGTCGCTGATGTTACCTTCGGCGCCATGGTACCAAGTGTAGCTGCCGAGGTTGACCGGCGCGGTCTTGTCCTTGCGCCGGTCCTTGAAGTTGGCGATCACCTGGTTGGTGCTGCCGTCACGGGCGCGGCCCTCGATGGCGATGCTGCCGGCCCCGGCGACGGAGAGCAGGCCAGCCCCGGGGACGACGAAGCCGGCCGCAGTCGCACCTGCATTCCAATAGGCGTTCGAGGGAACCAGTTCCACCAAGGCCAACTCGATGACCAACACGCCCGGACCCGGGCCGGCGGCGGATTTCAGGCTGCCACCGGGGTAGCCGGTGATCGCCCGTTGAAACTGGCTGCGCATCCGCTTGGCGAAGTTTGTGGTGTCACTGGCCAACTCGGCTTGGCGCGCACCGGTCTGCTGCTGCCACCAACTCTGCTGGAGCATATGGTGGGTGTCCACGGGGGCGACATAAACGGCGGAGAAATGGTCCTTTACCGGTTTGCCCCGGTATTCTTTGGCTACCCAAACCTGTTGGAGAAACTCCGCCCGGGTCGAGGTGGAGGCCGTGGATTTGGCGAAGCCGGCGTTGGCCGCCGGCTTGGCGTCGAACTCCTGGCAACTGGTGAGTCCGGCGATGGTGAGCGCGGCGATGCCGCAGGTGATGCAATGATGATGTTTCATGGGGTTGGTTGGGGATTTGGTTAGGATCGGGTTGCGGTTATGGGTGAGCGTGAGAGTTCCACGCGGAGAGGGGTTGCAGCGTCAAAATGGAGGTCGCGTTGTGGGAAGGAAATGGCGACTCCGGCCTCGGAGAAGGCCTTGTCGATCATGTAGCGCAGGTCGCTGGCGAGGGTGCCGCGACCGGTCTTCTTGGTGTCGAGCCAGAACAAAAGCGAGAATGTTAGGGAGTTGTCGGCGAAATTGTCCAAGCGGACCTCCGGCGCAGGATCGTCTTCCACCAAGCCGTGTTCTTTGGCCACAGCAAGCAGCAGGCGGGAAACCTCGCGGGTGGGCGAACCGTAGGCGACGCCGACGAGCACTGAATGGCGGACCACCGAATTCGAGAAGGTCCAGTTGGTGAGCTGGTTTTCGAGCAAGGTGCTGTTAGGGATGAGCGTTTCGATGCCGTCGAAGTGCTGGATGAGGGAGGCACGCACACCGATGCGTTTGATCGTTCCTGTGATACCCGCGACTTCGACCACATCTCCCACCCGGAGCGGGCGCTCAAAGAGCAGAATGATGCCACTGATGAAGTTCTTGAGCAGCGTCTGGGTGCCGAAACCGACGCCGATGGCCAGCGCGCCACCGAGGAAGGCGAAGGCGGTGAGGGGGATGCTGACGGCATGGAGGCCATAGATTGCCAGCAGGAACAACCCGGTGCCGAAGGCCCATTTTCCGGCCAACTCGGCAGTGGCTTCGGGGATTTTCCCCCTGCGTGCGACAGTGGCCCTGACCCGCCGCGAGATGAAACGCAGAATCCACCAGCCGACCCCGAGGAAGCCGGCGAGGCGCACCAACTTGCCAGTGGTAACGGGGCGATAGACGGCGATCTTCCTGCCATCGACGATGTCGGACTCCTCGACGAGATAGAGTTCGGCATTCCAGAACGCTTGCAGGGTAACACGGATCCGGTCGAGTACCGGAGTGCCCCGGATGCTCTGCCAGGCATCGAGTTCGCCGATGGCAAAGCCGATCCGACGCTGCATCGCACGCACCTGTCGCACCGCTTCGCGAACCAAGGCTGGATCGGCGTTCACCGTCTCCGCGTCATCCCCGGCGAGTCGGAGTTCGGTGATTTTGACCCAGTCATCAACCCGGCGTTGCAATCCCTTGAGTGTGGCCACACTAGCGCGGACCGTGGCTGGTTCGTCGCTGTTGACGGCGGCGGAGCGGGTGTCCCAGAAGTTTTTCTGGAGATCGATAAATTCGATTCTCCACGTCAGCAGCGGGTCGGGGTTCCGTCCGTTCTTGCTCTGTTCCACCAAGGTTTTGGCTGCTTCAGCGCGCTCACGGTCGAGGTGTTGTTGGAGGGCGTCGAGTTCCGCGCGGGGCAGGACGAGTTTGCCAGTGATGGATTTGAGTTGGCGCGTGGCCCGATCCTGCTTCGCGGCGATGGTGTCCAATGCCACCCGCTCATTGGAAACGCGCATCTGGCGGCGGCCGATTTTCTCCGCGATGAGGCGCGCGCTCAGATTCTCCATCTTCAACGTGTGCTCGGTGTCATGCTTGGACTCCGGGTCGGTGGCTTGCTTTGCGACTTCCTCGGCCCGCCGCTCAGCCTGTTGATGGCTGGAGAGTTGGTCGCCAAGCTCCTCGACTTCGGCCTCAAACATCCTGCATAGCGCGGCGGAGGTCCGCTGTGAATTTTCAAGGACGGCGAGGGACTCACGGATCTCATCCCGCAGCAGGAGCGAATAAGGTGCCTGCTGCGGGAAGCCTTGCCATGCGGAAACTGCCTCCTTGGTTTTGGCGTATGCATTCCGACTCGCGGTGAGCAGATCGACGGCCGCGAGGTGATATTGGCAGCTAGCAGCCAGTTGTTCCAGCCGTTCCCGCAGCGCGGGTTCCGCGCCGTCGGGCAGTTCCTTGAGTTCGGCGCTGGCAGCGGCGAGACGCTTCTCGATCTCCGGACGTTCGGAGAAACTCTCAGTCGCCAGATCCTTGGCATCCAGCCATAGGCACTGGATGCCAAGCACCAGCAGCAAACAACTCAGCCGGCGAAGAAGTCTCATCATGGTGGGTCGCTCAATCGCATTGCGGCGAGGGTGATCCGTGCGGGAGTCGGAGACAATGTAAATGCTTGATTTGGATTGGATCTGGCAGTTGCGGGAAATGGGTTGATGTCTGGCACTTTTGGTTAGTGTGATCCAACAACTGGCTCGTCTGGAACGAGGCGCGGTTTTGTTTCATCCAGAAACGCGACAAGAACCTCGGCGGCGACAGTCTGTTCCGCAGCTAGGAATGCATCGCCACCGAGAAGCGCTATCTCAGGCGCAAGTGGTGGGCTCATGCGGCCGATTAACCCGCTGGAACAGCGAAGAGGGTGATGAAAGCGAGCGCCGCGGCCAACAGGCCTATTGCCACCTTCTGAATGGTGCTCTTGCTGACCGAAATTGCGACGAGACACTGTAGGAAGTAATAGAAGGCGAAGGCACGGGACGCAATTGTAAGAATCGTTAACGTGGGGGCATACGCCAGGATGCCTGCGATTCCGCAGATCAACACGTAGGCCTGCCTGTCGTCAACGCGGCCTTGGGTGGCCTCAGCCATGTTGCCACCGCCTGCAGCCACGTCCGCCACCGCCGCGCTGAACTGACTGAGCACCGCGGTGATCACCAACGGGGTGGTCAGCAGAACCGACGCCTTCGCGGCCAGCACGAGGAGTCCGTTGTCCTCTACCTTGGTGCCTAGGAAATGCATGAGCGGCGTTGCAGCGGCGACGAAAAGCAGGTAAATGACGGTTGAAACGATCTGCGAACTTCGGCACGACCAGACACGTAGCTCCCGGTCAAATTCCGAGCCCAGATAGCGCGCCGTCTCAAAACCCTGCACCACAATGAGTGTGCCGCCAAGTACGGTGAGGATCGTCCACGGGTCCTGTTTGGGATAGGCGGGCCACTGGAGGGTGTGCTCGGTGATGGCATGCCAGTCGAACACCGCAAAGCACCCTATCAGAAACAGAATGAGCACCCCGGTGATAATCAGTGCCCAGCGTTCCAGGAACAGGAGCATCTGGAGCCCGCGAGTCCTCCCCACGACGCCGATAATCACAATGATGATCACGCAAACGATGTTCTCTCTGGATGGCGTGTTGATGCCGAGTCCGCCCAGCAGGAAGGAGGCAAGGATGTGGATGTACAAGCACACCGAGATCGCGTAGGCGAGCACCAGGGCGAAGTTGGCTGTCTGCTCGTGACGCATGGTTCGGCTGGACAGCGCGCCGGTTGCAAGGAGCGGCTCCGCGTGGCGGATGTTGAAACGGATGACCGAGCCCACCGCGTAGGCCAGCGCACACACCGCGGCCATAGCTACCACGGAGTAGGCCCCCGCGATGGCATTCAAAATCGGCACGATCACGAGAAAGCCGCTGCCGAAAATCGACGCAAGCGGAGTCGCTCTGGCGTGGCGGAGTTCCTTGCGACTGCTGATCAGTGACACAAGGCCTTGCACAAATGTCTGCTTCATTGGTTCCGATGGCATGGTGATGACTGCTAGGATTGTGTTTTGTGGTGAATGTCGGTGAAAGAGACAGTGGCTGCTGTAAAGCAATGGTTCGTTAGGGACTTTGGCCAGTCCTTATCACAACACTGAGAGCGCGCAAATTAAATTGTCCACGCTGCCGTTTTTCTTGTAGACCGTGGTGATCGACGTGGCTTCTTCCCCCCGAACCTCAAAGGCGGCCAGCCAGCGGAAATATGAAAATGGCTGAGCCGCCCGAAGAACCGGGATCATCCGCAGGGCGGGCTATGGGATTGGAAGCCGTTCACGTCACGCCACGGTGACGATGTCCGGTAACAGGTCCATGCCGTCAGCAGGCCTGCCGACCGCCCAAACGGAAATCCAAAACATGGGGCGGTCATGGATGGGTGATGAACTCCGATTTGCAGACAAATACAACCTCTGATGGGGAAGGGCGCGCCGCCGGTCAGGTGCCATTTGCCGACCGAACGCTTGCTGCACACATTGAAGTTCTCGGCGAACCTCGCAACAGATGTCATGTGATACGCAATGATCCCGCCTCAGCGACCGGTCTCCTTGAGATGAATGTGCAGGATCCGGCGGAGTTCAACGATGGTCTGGGGGAGTTCGCACGAGCCGTGCGGGCCTGGCACGATCCTTTCGGACCTCGCCTTGTTGAGGCGGGAACTCGAGTAGTCCACCACTCCGTCGGAGCTTTTCGGCATGACGCCCCTGCAGCAGTCTCCGACGATGGTGTGATAGGGAGCGTGCATCGGGCTCGACTCGAGCACCTTGAGCATGGGATTTGAGGGTGCCAGGCCGGTCACGCTGTTAGGCATGCGTTTGGGGTCCCCGGTAATAGCAGCGACCGAGTTTCCAAATGAACCGGTCAGCGAGGACGTGAGATCGAGAGGCAGTGAAATCAGGTGCATGCCGAGATCGCCGATTCTGCCGACGGCCATGGTGCTGCCCCGGTGCGGTGTGCAGATGAAAACCTCGCGCGCCACCTGCGGATTGGCTTCGAAAATCGCGCAACGATCCACGAGATCGCCTTTTTTCACATCCTTGAAAAAGCGTTTCGCCTTGTCCTTGCCGATCACATCCCAAGACTCCCGGGTCACAGTGGTGGCCTGCATTCGGGAAAGGAGGCCTCCCATGCTGTGGCCTATCAGAACGAATTTGCGGGGCTTGGGATTGAGTTGATGGTATTTCGCCATTTCCTCGCGGAGCCGCATCGCCGAATAGGCGGGTGGATTGCCGGTGGGGTAGCTGAAAGCAAGGTATTGATATCGGCTCCTGAGCGTTGGGTCGGTTTCAATCTCATTGATCACATTGCGCGACATCCGGGGCGTTGAAATCAGGCCATGCACGAAGATCACCGGAATCCGGTCCGGATCGTAGGGTTGCACCATGTAGAGTCCGGTGGTTTTCATGTAGGAGTCCACGTGGATCGCCCCCATGATGCCGTTCCAGTATTCGGATTTCTGTGGATAGTATGCCAGCGGCGCGGAAAAATCGGCGTCTAACACGCGCTCGGCACCCGCCGTCCGCGCCTTGGTCATTTTGGTGGGATCGATCAGTGAGAGGGTCACGTCACGTCCCTTGAAATCCAGAACCGCCGTGACCGGCGCGGTGACGCCGACGACTGGCGAGAAGTGCTCCAGGGGATCCGCCTTGTGGACCCCGACGAGCGCGCCTCCGATGCCGTCCTGGCGGATTCTGCGATTGATGGTTTTGAGGCTCACCTCGGCGGCGGGAATGAAGGCTGTGAAATAGCCGGGATCCCAAACACCATCGCGGGTCCCTTTGGCCAGGCGCAGCCGGTAAGTGGTGCCGCCGCAGGTGAGTGTCAGCGGGTGGTTCCACATTTGTCCGTTGCCAGCGGAACCGCCGGAGGCGCTGGAATCTAGCAGGCTTCCGGCTTCTGACGCCGAGAGAAGGTAGTGGACGGCCCGCTCTTCCGCCGTTGAGGTTTTCCTGCCCGCCTCTTTCAACTGCGCCACCGCCATGCGATGTGCTCCCTCTTACGGCGGCAGGCTGGTGGTGTTGACGCAGCCGGCCAAAACCAGCACGGCGCAGATCGGGAAAATGGATGCTTGGAGTTTCATGGATGTCAATCAAGAGGACGGAAGCATGAGGATCCGGGCATTCACGTAATGAAAAAGTGCGGGCAGAGTGGGTTGCTCATGGTAATTGCACACGCTGAAAGGAACCGGCATTGCTCCCGAAAGTGCGGCTTGGAAGCGCGACAGCGATCTTCTCGGCCCGCGGGCTGACGGTCCAGCCGGTGGCCTCATGGCGGTCGACGGGTTTGAGGGCCGCCGGTCCCCATGGATTACACGGAAGCGCCAACGCGGACAGGACAATTTCACTTGCGCCCTCCCCGCGATGTATTACGAACTTGCCG
>JAYSPI010000001.1:0-26341 GCA_043722215.1 Prosthecobacter sp. | reverse complement strand
CCGACGAGGACGCCGACGAGGATGATCCACGCTGGGAACTCATCCGCCAACTCATCGAATACAAAAAGTTCAAAGATGCGGCGAGTTTTCTGTCGCTGCGCGCCATCGAACAGGAAGGGCGCTTCGAACACCAACCCGATGCCTCCGAGTTGCCGGAAATCGAGCCGCCCACCCTCGCCGAAGTCTCGATTTTCGACCTGATCCGGGCCTTCCAAAACGTTCTCAAGCGCTTCGAGGAATCTCATGACTTCGGCGACATCATCGACGATCGCTTCACCGTTTCCGATAAAATCGAGATGCTCATGGGTCACTTCCAACCTGGAGAGGCCCGCCGCTTCGATGAACTCTTCCAATCCGCCACCACCAAGGCGGAAGTCATCGTCACCTTCCTCGCCTTGCTTGAACTCATGAAACTCAACCAGTTCATCGTGCGACAGCGGGACCTGCTCGGCGACATCGTCATTGAACGCCGCAGCCGTCAAAGCGAGTGGGTCGAAGCGTGAACGACGCTAATGGCGCCATTGGCGCATGAAGAGCGAACACCGCTCCTGATGCGCCCGCGCCGTCTTAACTCATGCGGAACACAATCCGCGCCTTCGTCAAGTCATACGGCGACATTTCCATCTTGACCTTGTCACCCACGACCAAGCGAATGAATCGCTTGCGCATCTTGCCAGAAATATGCGCCAACACCTCGTGACCGCTTTCTAGCTTCACGCGAAACATGGTGCCGGCCAGAACCGATGAAATCTCCCCGTCCACTTCCACCGCCTTTTCTTCCTCGTCTTTAGTAGAACGCTTGGGCGGTCCATATCGGTTACGGTTACGGGAAGGTCGTCTTCCTGTCTTTTTCGGGCGCGGAGGCATGATGGCTGGGGATGATTCTTACAAGGGAAGCACTCGCTTCCCTTGCGCCGCTTCGGTAACGCATCCATTCCAAACCAGCAATCTCAAAAAACCTCAACCACGGACAATTTGTTGGCAGCTTCCCCATCACCTGCGCTTGCCAAGCATCCTATCAACCGCCATCTTGCCGGTTCGCCGCTTCCGTCCTGGAGGCGAAAACCCCGCAACCGCGTCACCGTCATGCCTGAGATCACCGATAAAGAACTCCCACTCACCCTGAAACCGCTGTGGCTTAACGCTCTAACCGCCGTCGAGCGCAAAAACCCCGACTACGCCATTAAACTACTCCAGGGCGTACTCAAGGAGTGCCCCGGGTTCCTCGACGCACGCAAGCTACTCCGTAAATGCGAACTCGAAGCCTGCGGCGGAACTAAAAAAAAGGGCCTCTTCGGACTCTCTAGCGGCGGCATGGGCGTGATGAAACTCCAAAGCCAGGCAAAAAAAGACCCCATCGCTACCCTCCCGCTCGTCGAAAAGGAACTCGAAAAGGACCCACTCAACGATCAAGCCAACGACCTCCTTCACGACCTCGCTCTCAAACTCGAATTGTTTGAGACCGCCGCCTTCGCGCTCGAAATTGTCCGCAAATATTGCCCGGAAAACAACAAACTCCTGCATAAACTCGCCGAGTTCTATCTTACCCGAGAGGAACCGCTGATGGCGTCCGAGGTGTATAATGACATCATCAAGCACCACCCGATCGACGGCGCCGCCATCAAAGGATCGAAGGACGCTTCTGCCCGCGCGTCCATGAAAAAACAAAAATGGGACGAAAATGCCAACATGCGCGACCTGATGCGCGACTCGACACAGGTCGAGGAACTCGAGAAAGCATCGCGCACGGGATTGACCCGCGAGCAACTCGAACAACGCCGCGACGCGGTGATTGAAAAATACAACGCAGATCCCAACCAGCTCGTCACCGTCAAGGAACTCGCCGGAATTTACGAACAACTCGAAGACTGGCCCAACGCTCACACGTTTTACAATTGGGCCCACACGCTCAGTGTCGGGGACGTCGCCCTGGCCGCCAAGGCCGCCATCATGAATGACCGAGCCATCGACGCTGACCTCAAATCCCTCGATCACGCAGCAGCCGCCGACCCCGAAAACCTCGAACTCAAGGCGGCCCTGGCGGCTCGCCGGTCCGACCGCCTTACCGAACAAATCCATGAAGCTCAACGACGGGTGGATCAAAACCCAACCGACCCGCAGCTGCGCTTCGAGCTGGGTACGGCCCTCTACAACTCGGGCGATTTCAGTGCCGCCATCCCCCACCTCCAGCAATCGACTCGCAACCCGCACATCCGTACCAAGGTGCTATTATTGTTAGGCCGCACCTTCAAAGCCAAGGGCATGTTCGACCTCGCAATCAAACAACTCTCCGACGCTCTGGCCGACCTCCACACGATGGATCACATCAAAAAGGAAGTCCTCTACGAAAAGGGACTCCTCCACGACGAAATGGGAGACCCAGTCACCGCCCTCGATTGCTTCAAGCAAATTTACGAGGTGGACTACGGCTATCGCGATGTCGCGCAACGCGTCGAATCATCCTATTCCTGACTCCTCGGGAGGCGGGGTCACGCCGCAAGGCGACGCCAGCAAGCGCGCCAGCAGTTCATCCAACTCCACACTGACCACGGCGGTGGCTTTGTCACTCATGGCATACGGAAGGATCAACTTGCCATCATGGAGCATCGCGCCGCAGCTGTAAACCACGTTGGGGACATAGCCTTCGCGTTCATTGCCCTCCGCCGAGAGCAGCGGCGCGCGCAGCCGACCGATCACTCGCGTCGGATCGTGCAAATCGAGCAGAGCGGCACCGATGCAATATTTGCGCATGGGCCCGACGCCATGAGTGATGACCAACCAGCCGGCGCGAGTCTCCAAGGGGGATCCACAATTACCGATTTTCACCGACTCCCATGCTTCGGATGGGCGCAATAGGATTTGCGGATCACTCCAATAATGGGGATTATCCGAAAACATGATGTAGAGGTTTTCATCATCCTGACGCGACAGCATGGCGTAACAGCCATCAATCCGCCTTGGAAATAATGCCATCCCCTTATTCTGCACCGCACTCCCATTGAGCGTAAGAACGCGAAAATGCTCAAAATCTTGCGTCTCCATGAGCTGCGGCAAAATTGCCCGACCGCTGTATGCGGTATAGGTGGCATAATACATCACCCCACCATCGTCATCGGTGAAACGCACAAAACGCGCATCTTCAATTCCATTACTCTCATTAGCAGATACCGGGAAAATAATCCGCTCGCTCATGCCCAGCTTAGGCGAAAAGCGGATTTCATAGTTTGAATCCGCTAGCCACTGGATACATTCTAGGGTGCGCTGAAGATCATGTGTGGCAGGCTGGTGGTGATGGCGCATCGCCGCAATGCTGTGGTTAAGGTCGCTCCGCGTAAACTCCCCCTCCAGCGGCTCCATCACTGCATCGACATACCCATTGTCGAACCCCATCTCATGAAACTTGTCGATGAAACTTTGCTTGCGGTAGCGCGGATTGGGTAATATCTCCGGCAGCGTCACAAACCTCGAAATCGGATCCAACTGTAGATGCCCACCTGGCGTGACGAGGCCAACGCGAAACTCGATTGAGGAAATATGCCCTTCGCCGGTGGCGCGCAGACTCATAATGAAACGCTGCGATCCATCCGGAACCCCATCCTGATTGGGGTGCGGCACGATTGATGGATTGAACAATGCGGCCGACTCCAACGAATACTCGCCCGAGAAAAATGCACCGATGAGCAGCTGGCGCTGGCGACTCAGCGCGCGTTGCGTGAACAGATGAGGCAGAACCTTGAGGTAATGCTCCCATAGCAGGGCCTCAATATCGTAGTGCCGCGCGTCAAACTCCTGGTGAACATCGTGCATTTGCTCGAGCACCTCCTCATCGGTGAGCAGCAGGGCGCGACCCAGGATGGCCGTGATCCGCTGCGATGTGGCCGGAATGAACGGCCGAATCAACACGCGCGAACTCTCGGGGAGCAACATAATCTCATGGCGACACAGGTGAATCGTTTTCATACCATGGCGGGCGTTGGGAGACTGGCATGCGCTTTTGCATGCCGCATTTCTGCAAGTGACAAATGAAAGGCCAGCGAGGACTCTGCCCCTTGATTCGCGCTGATCCGATCGTGATGTAGCCCGTCGCCACAACCACCAGTTGCCGCGTCGTAAAGCGGCAGACCCAGATCATTGCGTCCAAGAAACCACTCGAAAGCACGCGCAGCATCGTCCGCCCACTTTCGGTCCTGGGTGGCACGGAAGGCCGCCAGACACGCGGCGACCATGGCGCAGGATTCCAGCGGTTGTTGGTCGTAGTCGGCGCGGGCACCATGCTTGGAATGGAACCCATTACTGCCGATGGGCCGGAAATACCCCTCATGAGTGGTTTGCTCTGTGATCAACCAGCGCAGCGATTTAAGCCCAATGGCTAGGGCATCGCCGTGGACCCGCATCCCTTGGCCACAAAGAATGAGTGCCTGACACAACCGCGCATTGTCATAGGTCGCGCGCGACTCAAACCATGGCCAATCATCCGTGGCACTGCTGTGCCACAACTTCACCAGCTTGCGCATCAAAACCTGGCACGCACTCACCGCGCCAACATGCTCGGGGAAACGCCGTAGAAATTCATGAATCCCTAGCAGCGAAAACGCCCACGCCCGCGGATCCAAAAACGAAGTCGCCGCTGGCAATCCCCGTTCAAACAATTGCGCTGATAAGCGCCGGTGACCCTCGTTGCGCGAACGCCCGACCCCGACACCAAGCGCCCACAGTGCCCGCCCGTGACTATCCGGGCTGCCCTCGTCTTCGAGCCACTGACGACCGTGGCTCATGAAGTTACGGAAGCGACCGGTCTCGTGATTCAACGCCGCCGCAAGAAAGGCCAGATAGTTGGTCGCCAAATCATCTAGCAGTGCTGGCGTTTCAAGCAGATGGCAGAGGATGAACGCGCGCGCGTTGTCATCGGTGCAGTAGCCCTCGTGAAAATTCGGCACGTTGAACGTCGCATGCTGAAAAATGCCCGTGCCATCACTCATCCGCATAATGTGATCGAGCCGATGCTCTGGCAGATCCTCTCGCCACTTGCCCCACGCAGCACGCAAGGCCGCAGCACGCGATCGGGCGGGGCGGGACGTTGCCATGCACAAGATCGAAGCGTGGGCCGAACGCGCATGTTGGAATGACTTCAAATAGCGCTGTGCGATGGCCGGCCAAACCATGGACCGCCCGCATTGATAGGCCTCACGGCGCGTCCGCGCCAAGCGCACAGAATCATCCAAAAACGTACACACCCCATCGGCGATGGCGTCCGGATCGCGGAATGGCACCAAAATCCCACGCCCATCTGCCAGTAGTTCTTGGGCGTGCCAGTACGGTGTGGAAACCACCGCGTTGCCCCCCCCAAAAACATAGGCCAGCGTACCCGAGGTGATTTGACCTTCATGCAGATAGGGCGTCACATAAATATCGGCAGCCGCAATAAATTCTGTGAGCTCCTCAGCTGATACAAAACGGTTACAAAAAATCACATGATCCGAAACCCCGCGCGCCGCAGCCAATTGCTCCAAACTCTGCCGGTAACGCTCACCTTCTCGCGCTATCAGGCGCGGATGAGTCGCTCCCAGCACAACATAAACTACATCCGGGTGTCGTCGCACAATCTCGGGCATCGCCTCAATGGCATATTCAATCCCCTTGCCCGCGCCTAACAAGCCAAACGTAAGCAGCACCCTGCGTCGCGCGGTACCGCTCGCTGCCTTGTAACGATCCGGATCAGCAAATGGGGTCTCTGGGATCCCGTGCGGAATAATGTCAATCCTCGTCCCTGGCACCCCATAGGTTTCCCGCAATATCTCGGCACCCTTGCGTGCCATCACCACCATGCGAGCGCTGCGATCCACCAATTCCTCCATCACCGCACGCTGCGCCTGATCCGGGTCACTCAGCACGGTGTGCAGCGTCGTCACCACCGGCATCCGCACCTCGCGCAGCAGCGTCAGCAGATGACGTCCCGCTGGCCCACCATAAATCCCAAACTCATGCTGTACGCACAGGACTTCCACCCGTTGCTTGTTTAAAAATTCCGCGCCACGCCGGTACGAATCCAAGTTCTGCTCGTGGATTTCAAAGCGCACACGCGGTGGGTACGGGTAGCCGTCATCCTGATCGTTGACCGCCACCGCATAACACTCTGCCTGGGGTGCGGCGGTTGCCACCGCCTCACACAAATCATGGGTGAACGTGCCAATGCCGCAGCGCCGTGGCTCATAACATCCCACAAATGCGATACGACCTGGCACTGCCACATCGCCCTCCATGACCTGATCACGAGATTTCACCCTTGGATCATAATCAAATCGCGCGCATTAGTGCAATCCTAGAATGATTCGTCAACTCAGCTAGGCAGGCGATTCTCTTGTCTATTTTCACCAGACAACGTCTGCAAGCGGTCGCCGGACCAGCAACACCCGAATCCATCATATGCACCGGCTACAAGAAGGACGCCTACAGGCAAGACTCCCAGTTGCAATGCGTGACCCTGGGGCAGACACCCCAGACCCCGCCATACTGAGCCAGCTTGACCGCAATGGGATTTCACCCCTAAATCCCCTCCGGGGACTTCTCTCCTCCCGCCCCCCAGTGGAGGCGGGGGGAATCTCGACGGACCCAAGGGCCGTCACACCAATAGCAAATCAACACCGTTCGAATCTCATTTCACCCACGGACTCTGCGGAAGATGCTTTTTTTGATTTCACCACCACCTCATGACCGCCGGAGATTTCGAGCACAAAAACCAGCCGCGCTGGGCGCAATACGAGCGATTGGTCGAGGGGATGGAAGCCGGGCGTGCGGTGGCTGATGGCAACCGCTTGCCGCAGCAGTTTCGCGAGCTGTGTGTGGATCTCTCGCTGGCTGAATCGAGGATGTATGGAGAGCGGGTTACGGCGCGTCTCAATACGTTGGTGATTCGCGGGCACAACCTGATCTATCGGCCGCGCCGAACGGGTTGGGAGCAGGTGGGTGAGTTTGTGAGTGTGGGGTTCCCGCAGGCGGTGCGGCGCGACTGGCGCTTATTCGGGTTGTGTGCGCTGGTGTTTTGGTTGCCGTTTGGCTTCATGATCATGTCCGCAGCGCACGATATCCGTTGGATCCAGGCGGTGCTCGGCGCGGATGGCATGGCGGCGATGGAGCGGATGTATGGTGGCCAAGAGCAGCAACTCACGCACCTGCGGTCGGAATACGGTTCAAACTTCATGATGTTTTGTTTTTATATCTATCATAATGTAGCGATCAATTTTCGGATCTTTGCGGGTGGTGTGGCGGCGGGGGTGGGCTCCTTGTTCTATCTGATGATCAATGGTCTGCATCTGGGTGCTTCGGCGGGTTACGTCAACTATGCCTGCAATTCCGAGTCGTTTGGGTCGTTTGTCATCGGTCATTCGTCGTTTGAATTGACCGGGATGCTGGTGTCCGGAATGGCAGGGATGCGCTTGGGCCTGGCCATCTTGCGGCCCGGGCGCTTACCGCGGGCGCAGGCGCTGGTAGATGCGTCGCAGCAGGCGTTGCCATTGATTTACGGGGCGGCCATGATGACGACCCTGGCGGCGCTCATTGAGGGGTTCTGGTCGGCCCAGCAGGTGGCCCCAGAGGTGAAATATGCGGTTGGGCTGGCTGGCTGGGTTGGGCTGGTTGGGTATTTATTATTAGCGGGAAGGAGAGCCATCGATGCGCCTTGACTCGATGACGGCGGAGATTCGGCCGCGCAGTGATTGGGAAGCGGTGGACCTTGGTCTGGCGCTGGCGCGGCGGGATTTTTGGCGGTGTTGGACGGTCTGGTGGTTAGCGTTGGCCGTGCCGACGGTGCTGGTAGGTTGGTGGTTATGGGACGCGCCGATGTGGGGGTTAGTGTTATTTTGGTGGTGGAAGCCAGCGGGTTCGCGGTTGGTGTTATTTGAGTTGAGTCGGCGTCTCTTCGGCGAGCGCCCGACGTGGCGTGAGTCGTTGCGGCAGATTCCGCCGGCCTGGACGCGGCGATTTTTTTACCGATTGGTGTGGGCGCGGTTGTCGCCGTGGCTGCCGGTGTTGTTGGCGGTGGAGGATTTGGAGCGACTGGCGGGCACGGCCTATCAGCAACGCCGCAGGCAGGTGACTCGCCGCGGCGAGGCGGTCGTGGTCTGGCTTTATGTGATCTCGGATATGGCGGCGTGCGGGTTCGGGCTAGCTATATTTTTGTTAGTTCGGGAGCTGATTCCAGACGGGCAGGACGGTGCGTGGCGGTTGGCGATCGAGAGTTGGGACGCGCACGACCCGGCGTCGCTGCCGTTGTGGTTTGTACGCGTTTTCATTGGCGGTGTGATGGTGGCGATGTCGCTGACAGATGTTTTTATCACCGGTGCGGGCTTCGGAATTTACCTCAATAACCGGACATGGCTGGAAGGGTGGGATGTCGAACTGGCCTTCAAGCGTCTGACTCGCCGCATTACCAAGGTGGCGGTGTGGGCAGTGGTATGGGGAGGCATGGTGCTGGCCGGCATGACTGGCGCCGCCCCGGAGCGGGATCCCGGGCGCTGGGTCCGCGAGGTGAAAGCGGATGCGGCGTTCAAGGTCCACACCGTCATTGAAAGGGTGCCCGATTCATCGGCTCATTCGGGCTCTTGGGAATGGCCGGAGTGGCTGACCTTCGGGGGCGCGGCTCATCACATGGAGTCTTGGGTGATGGCGGCGGTCTGGATGGTGGTCATTGGCGCGATTCTCTGGTGGTCGTGGAATGCGCGTCAGGCAGGGTTGAAGCGTCGCACGAGTGCGCCCACGGCCATGGCACCTAGGGTGACTCGGGGGGGCATGGGGTTGGACCTAGCCTCAGAATCCCTGCCGGACGATGTGCCGGGCGCGGCTTGGTCGTTCTGGCAACTCGGGCAACACCAGGATGCGCTGGGATTGCTCTATCGGGCAACGATTTCGCGGGCGATCACTCGGGAGGGGGTGGCGATTCAGGAATCCGACACCGAGGGCGACTGCCTGCGGCGGTTCGACCAGGCTGGTGCGGCGGTGCATCCAGGGTATTTCCGTGATCTAACCGAGGCGTGGAGCGGATTGGCATATGCCGGTCGCACGCCAGACGAGCAAACAATGGTAGCGCTTTGCCATCATTGGCCGTTCTCAGATCGGAGGGGCACATGAACCGCCTGCTGCGAGTCGGTGCCGCCACTCTCGCACTAGCGGCCTGCAATTCCACGGAGGTCCAACGCGAGATCGGCTACAAAGGCCCCGCCCGCAGCGACCCGTGGCTGGCTGCGGAACGCCTGGTCGCACGCATGGATTTGCCCGTGCGTCCGGTGATTGCTTGGTCCGCTCCATCAGAACAGGACGCCGTGTGGATGCTGCCTGCTGCCCTCTTGAGCCATGAAAGCACCATTCGCCCGATGGAGGCCTGGGTGCGCGCGGGGGGCCATCTGATTCTGCTCGTCGAGTATGCCGACTCGGCGACCAACGATTGGATCGATTCTGACCCGCCGCCCGCAGTGGTGCCCGCGCTGCTCGCAATGCTGGCTCGGGCTGGCATCGTCCTGAATCGCCCGGATTCTAGCGCCAGCGAGATGCTTGCCTCGCAGGTCGACTTCGAGGGAAAAACTTACCGCGTCGCCGCCCAGTCACACGCCAGTGTGGCGGTGGCAGCGGCGGCCCCTGGAGTATTGGCCTCGGCAGCGCGCGGGCGCGGGCGACTCACGGTGGTGACCGATGGCCGCTTGTTCAGAAACCGCTGGCTTGATCAACACGAGCATGCGGCATTGCTGGTGGCACTCGTCGATGCCAGTCGCCGCAGGGCCACGGTGGGATTTATGCGGGGCGCGGGAGTGTCGCTGTGGGGTTTGGTGTACCTGCATCTGTGGCCGTTTGCATGCACTCTCGGCGGACTGCTCGGGTTGTGGTTGTGGAAAAATCTGCCGCGCTTCGGACCAATCGAGGTGGCTGTTACACCGGCGATGCGGAGCAGCCACCGCCACCTGCAAGCACTCGGTGATTTCCACTGGCGGCTTGACCACGCGGCCTCGCTGGTCACTCGCGTGCGCCAACAAATCACTGAACACGGCCAGCGAACGAGTCTGCGCGCCGCATGGTCCGACCACGATTTTCTGCTCTGGCTGGCGGACCGTGCAGGCATGACCCACGCGCGGGTGTCTCGCGCGATGGCCACTCCGCCGCCGACGGACCCTGCGGCGTTGACCCTCCTGGCGGCCGATCTCCAACAATTACTGATTGCTCTCCACAGCCCATCATTGAAATGACACCTGATTCCCTAACACCGGTTGCTGCCACCGTCTATCCCACCGCCAACCTAGCGAATTTAATCCATCGCATGCGCGATGAAATCCGCCGGGTGATTCTTGGCCAGGACACCGTGATCGACCATGTTCTTGCCGCCATGCTTGCCGGTGGTCATGTCTTGCTAGAGGGTAAGCCCGGCCTCGGTAAAACCCAGCTGGTGGCCACCCTAGCCAGGACCTTCGGCGGGGCTTCCGGGCGAATCCAGTTCACGCCGGATTTAATGCCCTCGGACGTGACGGGATTCCGGATGTTTGACATGAAGAGTCAGGTTTTTCAACTTCGGAAGGGGCCGGTATTTACTAATTTATTGTTAGCAGACGAGATCAACCGAGCGCCCGCCAAGACCCAGGCGGCGCTGCTAGAAGTGATGCAGGAGCGGCAGGTCACAATTGATGGTGAGACCCTCCATCTCAGTGCGCCGTTCATGACATTGGCCACTCAAAACCCCGTCGAACACGAGGGAACCTATCCACTCCCCGAGGCCCAACTCGACCGCTTCATCATGAAGGTGCTCATCGAGTATCCCACCCACACTGCTGAGTGCGAAATTGTCACCCGAGCCGCCACCGAGCACCCCGGCGGCTTCGGCCACGGAGTGGCGGTTATTTGCGGCCCACAGGACGTTGTCTCCGCCCAACTCGCCACCGCGGCGGTCGCCATCGTGCCTGAAGTAGTCGCCTATGCAGTCGCGCTGGCGGCGGCGACGCGGGAATCGCGGGCGATCTCGCTGGGTGCCGGAACGCGCGGTGCCATCGGTCTGGTTCGAATCGGCAAGGCGTTTGCAGCCCTCGACGGAAGGGGGCATGTCACTCCGGATGATATCAAGCGCGCGGCGCTGCCGGTGTTGCGCCATCGCATCCAACTCACTCCGGAAGTGGCCATCAGCGGCCAGGAAATCGACTCAGTTTTGCTCGATCTCATCGCCGCCGTGCCAGCACCGCGCGGCGTCCGCCACACATGATCCATGACGCCAACACACAAACTATTGGCACTGGCGGGCGTTGGCTTGCTCGTCGCTGGTGCCGTCGTCTGGTTTCCTGAGGCCACGCTGGGCTATGAGTTGCTCGCTGGCATGGCCGGGTTGGTCGCGGCGGCCGATGCGCTCTGGCTGCGCGGACTGCGCCCGCTGGAGGTGCGCCGCCGCCTGCCCGGGCGATTCGCGGTGGGTGCCCCCGCTGAGGTGGTGCTTTGGCTGCGCAACCCGGGCCGCCTCAGTGCGCGGATCGAGGTGATTGACGGTCTTGCGCCACAGGCGGTAGCGCTGGGACTGCCGTGGGGTGGCACGGTGGAGCGCGAATCCCAGATCTCCTATCAGTTGCGGATGCGGGTACGCGGGGTGGCCGTCGTGGGTTCGGTGTATGTCCGTCGCGACTCGCCACTCGGGTTGTGGGCGCGCGTCACCCGCCACTTGCCGCCGGAATCGGTTAAAGTCTATCCGAATTACGAACCGGTGATACGATTTGCCCTGCTTGCCACGCTCCACCGGCCAAGCCCGCTGGGTATCGTGCGCCGCGCGCATGCTGGCGCTAGCCGTGATTTTCATCAACTGAGGGATTTTCGCGAGGGTGACCCACTCGCCCAGATCGACTGGAAGGCCACCTCTCGCAGGCAGCAAATCATTAGCCGCGATTTTCAAGAGCAACGCAACCAATCGCTTGTTTTTCTAGTGGATACTGGCCGCCGGATGCGCGCCATCGATGGCGAACTACCCCAATTCGATCACCTGCTCAACTCGATCTTGTTAGTCGCGCACTTGGCACTGCGCCAGGGGGACCAGGTCGCGGTCCAGTCGTTCGGAGGCTCCGATCGCTGGCTGCCGCCGATCAAGGGTTCTCACGCCATGCCAATGCTGCTCAACCACCTCTACGACTATCAGACGACACCCGCCACCAGCGATGTCGCCGCTGCAGTTGAGCGCTTGATGACGCGCCAGACTCGGCGCTCGCTGGTGCTCTTGCTGACCAATCTGCGCGGCGAGGACGGTCACGAGCTACTGCCCGCCATGCAGGTGCTGAATTCTCGCCACCTCGTTCTGCTAGCCAGCCTGCGCGAAGCCACGGTGCATGACGCGCTGGTCACTCCGATCCGGTCGTTCGCTGCCGCGGCGGGGTTTCTAGCCGCCCATCAACACGTTTACGAGCGCCGTGAAGTCCTTGCAACGCTCGGCGCGGCGGGCGTGCTCACCCTCGATACCAGCGCTTGTGATTTGCCCGTGGCGTTGGCCAACAGCTACCTAGAAATCAAGGCGACGGGTCGCCTGTAAGGCTGGCTCACGCTGCTCGGCGGTCGATCCTCCTAAAAATAGAGGGTGTGCCCATGGGGGCTCATACGAGCGATTGCGCAGCGATTATCGGTCAATGAGGCGACCTAGGATTCTTGGGTGCTGGGTGCGGTTTATTGGTGCTTGGGGCTTGTTTTTTTCGGATGCACGGGTATGCAGGGCGCGATGAAATTATTTTCCATAATGGTGGTGGCGGTTGCGCTCACAGGGATCTCCTGCGAACGCCATGCATTCGAGGGCCCCAACGGGACCAAGCAACTCCATGAGCCTGCCGCCAGCCATGGCGAATCTGGCGACCACGCCGAGAAACCCGCACATTAAAATCACCCAGGCCCGCGATGTCACGGCCTGCAGACCGTGGAAAATTTTCATAAACCCCTTGCGAAGCGGCAATTTTACGGTGCTTATTCACGTGCCACCGGCATGAGCAAATCCACTACTGAAATCGACACCTTGGATTCCACCGCCCGTTCGGCGCGTGCGACCGATGCCTACCATGCTCAAACCGACGACCTAGTCGGCGAGCGGATGGTCCTCAACATGGGTCCATCGCACCCGGCGACCCATGGCGTGTTGCGGTTGGTGCTCGAATTGGACGGGGAGGTGATTCACAAGGCCGACCCAGACATCGGATTCCTGCATCGCGGCGATGAGAAAATCGCCGAAAATATGCACTACAACCAATTTGTCCCGTACACGGACCGGTTGGACTACCTGGCCCCGCTCGCCAACAACGTCGCCTACGCCTGCGCCGTGGAGAAGCTCATGGGCTGGACCTTGCCGCCGCGCGGCCAGGCATTGCGGGTGCTGTGCTGTGAGTTGGCGCGGATTTCCTCGCATTTTTTAGGTGTTGGGGTTTGTGCGATGGATGTGGGAGCGATGACGGTCTTCCTCTACACCATGACGGAACGCGAGAAAGTCCACAACCTCTGTGAACTACTCACCGGTGCCCGCTTCACCACCTCCTACACCCGAGTCGGCGGCCAACTCCGCGATATGCCGCCCGGCTTCGAGGCCGCCGTCTTACAATTCCTCAACGAGTGCGAGGTGACCCTCGGCGAAATCTCCACCCTGCTCGATAAAAACAAGATCTTCCTCGACCGAATGGTGGACGTCGGCATCATCAGCCGAGAGTCCGCGATCTCCTGGGGGCTCACCGGACCCAACCTTCGCGCCTCGGGGGTGCCGCGCGACCTGCGCAAGGACCGCCCATACCTCGGCTACGAGAACTATCAGTTCGATGTGCCGATTGCCGACGAGGGTGATTGTTACGCGCGCTATCAAATCCGGATGGCGGAACTCCACCAGTCGATCCGGATTTGCCGCCAGGTGCTGGCAACGCTGCCGAGTGGGCCGGTGAATCTGGCAGATTCCAAGAGCATGCTACCTAACAAGGAAAAGGTGATGATGTCGATGGAGGAGTTGATTCACCATTTCATTGTGGCCACTCAGGGGATTGATGCGCCGCCGGGCGAGGTGTATTTCGCCGCAGAAAATCCCAAAGGCGAACTCGGGTTTTATATTCACTCCAAGGGTGGCGGGGTCCCCTACCGCTTAAAAATCCGCAGCCCTTCGTTCTGCACGCTCTCGATCGTTTCGCGATTGCTGCCGGGGCACATGGTGTCGGACATCCCAGCCATCCTGGGCTCTCTGGATTTTGTAATGGGCGAGTGTGACCGCTGATGCTACAACCTGCCCCTATGAGAACCTCACTCGCCATCCTGTTAGGCTGGTTATTGGTAGTTTCCGCCCGAGCGGAATTCCGTACCTGGACACGCAGCGACGGCCTAACCGCAGATCTTGACTTGGTGTCCGTCACCGACGCGGGCGGCGAGAAATCCGCTGACTTCAAGCTGCGCAACGGCCGCTCAATGACTCTCAAGGTGGCGAGTTTTTCTCAGGCGGACGTTGTGTTGCTAGATAGTTGGCACCCACCGGCACCCGCCGCACCGGCGGGCGTGTTCGACGCGATTTTGGCCGGCAACCTAGTCAAGCTGCATGGCAAATCGCTGCGAACGTGCAAGGATTTTGTGAAACCGGTGAAGTATTACGTATTTTACTACACGGCCTCGTGGTGTGGACCGTGCCACCGATTCACGCCCGCACTGGTGGATTTCTATAACAAGAACAAGCCTGGCACCGGCGACTTTGAAGTGGTGCTCATCACCTGCGATCAGGTGGAAAAGGCGATGGAGGAATACGCCGCAGAGATGGCCATGCCGTGGCCACAACTGAAGTTATCTAAGACCGATAAATTCAAGAAGGAATTCAAGCACCCCGGCAATGGGATCCCTAACCTCGTCCTCACCGACGTGCAGGGCAATGTGCTCAAAACCAGCTACGAAGGGGACCATTATTTGGGCCCCCAGGTGGTGATGACTTATTTGGAATCCCTGCTTCACAAGTAAGTCAAAGAACTCATCTAACGAACAAGCCGCACTCTCATGTCACATTCCCTACTCGAAGAACAAGTCGCCTCGCATGAGACACCGGGGTCGAAGTTTTTTCCGCCATTTGAAGTGACTGCCGAGTTGGAGGCGGCGGCCGATGCAAGCATCACCCATTACCCAGTGAGCAAGCGATCGGCGACGTTGCCACTACTCCACCTGATCCAGCAGAAGTTTGGCTTTCTCTCGGCGGCAGCCATCGAGTGGGTGGCGCGCAAACTCGAGTTGGAGCCCATCCAGGTGCTCGAGGTGGTGACGTTTTACCCGGGGTTTCGCCAGACGGCACCGGGGCGTTATCACATTCGGGTTTGTCGCACGCTGTCGTGCGCGATGGGGGGCTCATACGATTTGATGGAGCGGTTGTGTGAGTTGCTCGGCATTGACCGCAGCCACAGCGACTCGCATCACCACCCGGTAGCGGTTTCCCCGTGCGGCAATTTCTCGGTGGAATTCGCGGAGTGCCTAGCGGCCTGCGGGACCGCGCCGGTTTGCATGGTCAACGATGATTTTCACGAACGCGTGGCGGCCGCTGATGCCGCGGCACTACTCGCGCAATACCCGGTTGACGCGTGAGCCGTCGCTTAGCCCCAAAGCGGTTTACGTGGCGGTTTGGGTGCCAGTTCGAAGGTTTTGCGGTCGCGGCAATTGAAAATCGCTTGATCGCGAGTGATGAGTTTGGCGTCGAGTAGAGTGGCGATGTTCTGGTCGATCGTCCGGTTGCCATCGCGGTGGCCAATCTCCATGAGTCCGATGATTTGTTCGAGTTTGCGCTCGCGGATGCAGTTGCGCAGGCCGTGGCCGGGGACGAGGACTTCGGACGCGAGGATACGGCCATGGCCGTCGGCGCGTGGGATCAAGCGCTGGCTGATGATGCCTTCAAGTGAGCTGGCGAGTTGGGCGACTATCTGCGGTTGTTGGTCGGCAGGAAATACATCAACGAGGCGGTCGATCGTTTGCGGGACGTCGGGCGTGTGGAGCGTGGCGAGTACCAGGTGGCCGGTTTCGGCGGCGGTGAGCGCGATGCGGATGGTTTCCAGATCGCGCATTTCGGAGATGACGATCACGTCGGGGTCCTGGCGGAGTGCGTGGCGCAGGGCGCTGGGGAAGCTGTGAGTGTCGCCGCCGATTTCGCGTTGTTTGATGAGGCTGGAGCTGTGATGGAAGAGGAATTCGATTGGGTCTTCCAGGGTGATGATGACGCGCTTGTGGGTGTCGGCGATGCGCTTGACCATCGACGCCAGGGTGGTGGATTTTCCTGATCCGGTGATGCCCGTGACGAGCACGAGGCCGCTGCGTAGATTGCAGAAATAGCGGGCCATCTCGTGATGGCCGAGGGTTTCGAGCTCAGGGATCTGCTGGGTGATGAAACGGAACGCTGCTTCCACATTGCCGCGGGCGATGTGGACGTTTCCGCGGAAGCGTCCGACGCCCTCGACCGTGAGTGCGTAGTCGAGTTCCCAGTCTTGTTCCACGGTCGCGCGCTGGGACTCGGTGAGCGTGTCAAGAATCAGGTTGCGGACGGTCTCGGCATCTAGAATCAGCCCGTCAAGCGGTTCAATGGCACCGTGGATGCGCACACACGCGGGCGCACCGGCGCTGAGGTGAAGGTCGGACCCGCCGCGGGCGACGGCGGATTTCAGGTATTCAGTGATGTCACGGATCATGCGGTGGCTCTACGATATCCCGCGCATCGCACGATCAAAATCCTGCGGCCGGGCGCTGGCTGAGCGGGCGGTTTCGGCCTCAATCGCCCCGTGGCGGGTGGCCGCCACCAGCGAGTCGAGGAAGGATCGGTTGACCGTGCCATTGGATTTTTGCAGGTGTTCTTGGAGTTCAGTGAGCTTGTGGTCGAGGATCCACCGGCGGGTAGCCGCTTCGTTTTGAAAGGATTCGATGGCTGGGAATACGCCACCGCCGACGCGCGGTAGGAGTTGTTGAGAAATCACCCCGATGAGCTGCGTAGCTAATAGATTGAGGGCACCCACGCTGGCGGATTTGAGTAAATGGGCAAAACGGTCGAGGGTTTCAACCACCCCACTCGAGTGCAGGGTCGAGATGACGAGATGGCCGGTTTCTGCCGCTTGCAGCGCCGTCACGGCGGTTTCTGCATCGCGGATTTCACCCAAATAGAGGATGTCCGGACTCTGGCGCAGCGCGGCTCGCAATCCCGTCGCAAAACTCGCCGAGTCTTGGCGAATCTCCCGCTGCGAAAAAAATGCTAGATCGTTCTCAAAGAGATACTCGATCGGATCCTCCAGCGTCACGACGTGTCGGGCGAGGTGACGGTTGATCCAATCCAGGCACGACGCCACGGTGGTTGATTTCCCCGAGCCGGTCGGACCAGTGATGAGGATCAACCCGTAGCGCCGCCGCAGCCACAATTCTAGGAGTGGGGCAGGCAGCCCGAGTTCGGCAAGGGGTGGAACCTGGGCGCGGATCGGTCGCAGCGCGGCGGCCAGCCGACCGAGCGTGTGATAGAGGTTGACGCGCAGGCGGCTGCCCTCGGGCAAGTGCCAAGAAATATCCGCCTCCGGGTGGGTCGCCGGATCGATGCCACACGATTGCCAAAACTCCGTCATGGCCGCGCCCGTCACTGGTCCGGGGTGGAGGACGACCACCTCGCCGGCATGGCGGATGCGCGGGGGTTCGCCCTCGACCAAGAAAACATCCGTGGCGTCGCCAGCAAATGCGTCCCGAATAAGATGAATCAGGGCGGTGGTCATGCGCTCACAGCAGGTCCTTGCTGACAACGCAGCCGGGGGCGGTGGTGCGGGCGATGCCAATTTTAACACCGGCCTCGATTGATGTGTTGACGCCGGTGCGAACCCCATCGCCGAGGATGGCCCCGAGTTTCAGGCGGCCCGTGTTGACGGGCTTTCCTTGGATCATGGAAACGTGGTGGCGCCCATCATGACGGTGGTTTTCCGTGCTGGTGCCCGCCCCCAGCGTGACGTGAGTGCCGATGATCGAATCTCCCACGTAACAGTGGCGCGAAATATAACTGTTGTTATAAACAATCGAGTTTTTCACCTCGGCTCCGTGACCAATGTAGCAGTTCGCACCGATGCTCGTGGAGCCACGGATGTAGGCATTCGGACCAACCACCGTGTGCGGACCAATCAGCACCGGCCCCTCAATGACCGTGCCCGGTAGAATCCGCGAACCATTACCCAGTCGAATCACTCCGGTTAGACTGGCCAGCGGACTCACCTCACCTAGCAGTGAGGTTTCATCCATCAACGCGAGGACCTCTTCGTTCATGCGAAGCAGGTCCCACGGGTAGATCACGGGGAAACAATTGGCATCGGTGACGATTTTATCCTGACAGTCCTGTGGGTTGACCTCCCCTTTCCAGGCGAGCGTGTTGCCCTCGCTGTCCATCAGGCAGGCGGAGTTCGGGTTGCGCCCTAACAATAACAGCGCACCCAGCTCAATCCAATTGTCAATAGGGATGCGGATCGCTCGGAGCTCGGCGTCCTCCGGTTCCACCAACTGCAGGCCGGCGCGCCGGAGGTCGGCGGCAAGCAATTCACGCATCGGTAGGTTGGCAATCAGGCAGGCACCTAGATCGCGGTTGGAGGTGATGGGGGCACAGAGTGCCGGGTTTCTAGGTGGTAGTAGAGTCGCCTGCATCAGTGCCATGAATTTCAGCACCAATTGCCTGGCGATTCACGCAAATTCTTCGCTTTTTGCGAAATGCAGGCCGCCATCCCACACGGAGCTCGCCCGCTAGACAAAAAATACCTACTGTTTCGTTATTGATGCACCGTCACTGACGGGGTTCCATCCGTCATGACATATTTAATCCGTTTCACTCACGCCGCCATCATGGCGGCGTCATTGTTTTGCGCCCGGGCCGGGGCGACAGTTGATCCGCAGGTTGAAGCGGCAGTCCAGGCGGTCTATCCTGCGCTGGTTAGAATCCACGTCGTGTATGAGGAGGGGGGTGCCGGCAGAATGCAGAAAGGCCGAGCGAGCGGATCGGGCACCATCATTTCAGCTGAGGGTCATATTCTAACTAACCATCACGTCGCGGGCCGCGCCACCCGCATCACCGTGCGTCTAGCCGACCGCCAGGAAGTGCGCGCCACGCTGGTGGGCACCGATCCGCTGGCGGATCTAGCCGTGCTCAAGATCGACACAAAAGACCTGCGCGACCCGGCGGCGGCGCTGCCGGTGGCGCGGTTTGGTGACAGCACGCAGCTTCGAGTCGGGGACGTCGTGTTAGCGATGGGCAGTCCAGCCGGGGTGTCCCAGTCGGTCACGCAAGGGATTGTCGCCAATACCGAGATGATCGCACCCGGCGGCGCCATGCGCCTAGATGGAGAATCGGTCGGCGAATTGGTGCGCTGGATCGGCCACGACGCGGTCATTTTCCCTGGTAACTCAGGCGGCCCGTTAGTCAACCTCAGCGGCGAAATCATCGGCGTCAACGAGGTGGGCATCGGCAGCCTCGGCGGGGCGATCCCATCGAACCTAGCAAAAAAAGTGTCGCGCGAGTTGATCGCGACCGGCAAGGTGCAGCGCAGTTGGATCGGCATGCGAGCCCAGCCGTTGTTGAAAAGCTGCGACGCCAAGGCAGGGGTGCTCGTCGGAGGCTTGATCAGCGGCTCGCCAGCGGATATCGCAGGGCTCAGGGCGGGTGACCTCCTGACTCGCTGCAACGGGGTGGAGATCGCGGCATCGCGAGCGCCGGAGGATATCCCGTTGGTTAACCGTATTATGCTAGAATCGCCGGTAGGCTCGGTGCTCGCCCTGGATGGCATTCGTGACGGCAAACCGATGGCGTGGGAGGTGACCACCACCGAGCGGGAGCCGGCCGAGCCGCGGGAAAAGGAGTTGTTAGCATGGGGGATCACGGCGCGGAATCTCACTAGTCTAGCAGCCAAGGAGTTGTTGCGCGCGGACAGCAAGGCAGTGGTGGTGCAAAGTTTGCGCCCGGGTGGGGCGGCAGCAGCAGCCAAACCAGCGATTCATGATGGCGATCTGGTGTTGGCGGTGGACGGCAAGCCGACCGGGGATCTAGCGGCGCTGAGCGCGGTGAGCCAGGAGATCACCGCAGGGAAGACCGAACCGGTGCCCGTGGTGGTGTCCTATGAACACGATGGATTGAACTATCTAACCGTTGTGAAGATCGGCCCGGAGCCTGATGCCGATAAACCCGGCATCGCCAAAAGAGCCTGGCTCGGCGTCGATACCCAGGTGATATCAGCGGATTTGGCGACGGCGCTTGGGATTGCTGGGTCAAAGGGCGTGCGGATCACCCGCGTCCATCCTGGCACCAACGCGGAAAAGGCGACGCTGCAAACCGGCGACTTACTCCTCAAGCTCGATGGCACGGTCATCCCGGCATCACGGTCGGAAGACGCGGACGTATTCGGGTCGTTGATCCGCCAATACCGGATTGGCACGGAAATCTCCTTGTCAGTGCGGCGCGGGACTGCGGATCTCACGGTCAAGGTGTTGTTAGAACCGGGTCATGAGGGTTTGGCAGATTTGGCGTCCCACGAGTGCAAAACCCTCGAGTTCAATGCGCGCGAACTCGGACAGGAAGACCGTGTGGCACGTAAGCTAGACCACGATTTCAAAGGGGTTCTGGTTACCACCATCCTACCGGCCGGGTGGGCCGCCCTCGGCGGCTTGGCAGCGGGCGATCTATTGGTCTCGATCGATGGCAAGGCGATTGATTCGATTGAGGTGCTGAAATCGGTGCTTGCCGAGCTAGAGAAAAACACTCGCAGTCCGATTGTGATATTCGTGCGACGCGGCATAACCTCCCGTTATATCGAACTTGAGCCAACCTGGTAATCCTTGATACTGCCACTATCCATCTATGAAACCATCATTGTTAGCTACCGCATTGTTGTTAGTCGCGCCGTGCGTCACGGCTGCCGAGGGCCCGCTCAAGGAGCGGGCATTGGCCCTAACATCGGCGCAGAAGGACTCGGTCTTGTTCCTGAGCGCAGTAGTGGAAGTCGAGATCACGGCGGGTGACAACCCGGTGAAAAAGGAAGAACGCAAGGTCGAGATTCTCGGCACGGTCATCGGCTCAGACGGCTTGATCGTGGTGCCCCTCTCGACGCTGGATCTGGCATCCATGATTGATGGTCGCTCGATGAACGGCCCACAAGGGCCAGTCAAGATTTCCGCCAAAGGCACGACCAAGGAGGTGAAAATCCTCATGCCCGATGGGTCTGAAATCCCAGCGAAAGTCGCCTTCAAAGACCCCGATCTCGACCTCGCGTTCATCCGCCCAGAAAAATCCTCGACTGCCAAACTCACCCCGGTGGACATCTCTAACTCTGCGCCGATGAACGTGCTCGACGACGTCATTGTCCTTGGACGCTTGGCCAAGGACCTGAACCGAGAACCCGTGGTCATCACCAGCGAGGTGATTTCATTGATCACCAAACCCCGCCTGTTCGGCAAAATCGGCAGCCTAGCACTCGGCATGCCCGTCTTCAATAAGGACGGAAAATTCCTCGGCCTCGGCATCAACCGCTTCAGCGCCAAGGGGGACGCCGATAGCCAAGGGCCAATGCCCGCTAGCGTTGTCCTGCCCGCGGCCGATCTGCTCGAGTCCGCCGCCCAGGCGAAGTGAGCGTCCATCTCCTGTCTTGCATCCCGCCGATTCCATCCCGATGCTTTCCCCATGCAGGTCCTCGCCTTCGAAATCCCGATCCACGAACTCGAACGTGAACTCGAAAAATTCCGCGCCAGAGCCGAGGCGCAGGAGATCGATCTAACTGCTGAGATCGAGCTGCTAGAAAACCAACTTGCGGCCACCCGCGCTAGCCTCTATGACAACCTGACGCCGTGGCAGCGCGTCCAGATCGCGCGTCACCCGCAGCGGCCGTTCATGTTAGACTACGTGTCGCTCGCCTGCAGCGATTTTTGCGAACTCCACGGCGACCGCCATATCGGCGATGATCCGTCGATGCCTGGGGGCTTCGCCCGCATCGGCGGCCAACGGATCGTGGTCATCGGCCACCAAAAAGGCCGCGATACGAAGGAAAATCTCAAACGCAACTTCGGCAGCGCCCACCCCGAAGGCTACCGCAAGGCCATACGACTGATGAAATTAGCCGAAAAATTCGGGCTGCCCATCCTTACGCTGATCGATACGCCAGGGGCGTTTCCGGGAATCGGGGCCGAACAGCGCAACATCGCCGAAGCCATCGCCTATAACCTGCGCGAAATGATGCTCCTCAAAGTGCCCGTCATCGCAGTGGTGCTCGGAGAGGGAGGCTCTGGCGGGGCGCTCGGCATCGGCGTCGCGGATCGCGTAATCATGTTAGAAAACGCCTACTATTCGGTCATCAGTCCGGAGGGCTGCGCCGCCATCCTCTGGAAACACCGCAAGCACGCCCCGGAAGCCGCCGAGGCCATGAAACTCGTCGCCCCCGATCTACTGCAGCTCGGACTCATCGACGGCGTGATCGCCGAACCCACTGGCGGCGCCCACCACAACCCCCAGGCCACCGCCGACGCGTTCCGTGAAGTGATCCTACACCACCTGCAGGCATTATCCGCCTTGCCCACTGCCGAGTTGCTGGCCCAACGCTATGAGAAGTTCCGCCGCTTCGGCGACTGGCAGGGAAAGCAACCTAGCCCGCAAATCGGCTAGACTCGCCCCCGCGCGAGCCTTCAGCATGCTCTCGTTGATCCAATCGTTTCGATACAATCCCAATTAATACTAAAACTACCATGCCTAACAAACCACTGAATATTGGCCTCGTCGGAGGCGGTAAAGGAGCGTTCATTGTCCACCCCCATCAAAAAGCAATTATGATGGATGGCACCCGGCGGATTGTGGCGGCGGCGTTGTTCCCGGACCCGCAGATTGCGCTTGAGGAAGCGGCCAACTGGGCCTACCCCATCAAAGGCTATTCATCATATGACGAGATGATCGAGGCCAACGCCTCATTGCCGGCTGACGAACAACTTGACTACATCCTGATCGTCACGCCAAACTTCGTCCACTACGATCCGGCGATGAAGGCGCTCAAAGCCGGGATCGCCGTTTTCTGCGAAAAACCGCTTTGCCTCAACCTCACCGAGGCCGCCGAATTGGTGCAAACCTCGCGCTCGCTCGGAGTGCCATTCGCCGTCGCTCATACCTACCTCGGCCACTGGACGACCCGCATGAGCCGCTACATCGTCCAAAGCGGATTACTAGGCGATGTTCGCTGGGTGGATAGTTATTACATTCAGGGCTGGTTAGCTTCGAAGCTGGAGGCCACTGGACAACAACAGGCGGCCTGGCGGGTGGACCCCAAGCGCGCTGGCGGCTCTGGCTGCGGTGGAGACATTGGTACCCACGCACTGATGCAACTGCGCTATGTCACCGGCCTTGAGGTCACAGATCTCTCGGCGCAGATGGAAACGTTTGTCGAGGGTCGCCAGCTCGACGACCATATCACGATCTACTGCAAACTCAGTAACGGCGGCAAGGGGATGGTCCGCGCGTCGCAGATTTGCATCGGATCAAAAAACGACCTCGGCATCACCATCGCCGGCAGCAAAGGGACACTAGTCTGGCGCCAGGAAAACCCCGAATGCCTCACCATCCACCTTCCAAACCAGCCAGACCGCACCTATTGGCGTGGGGCCGTCTCCGCTGGCGATGGGTTTCTCCCTGACGATGTGCCAGCCGCATTGTTGGCCGAACCGACGATCCCAGCGGGCCACACCGAGGGGTTCCACGACGCCTTCTCCCGCCTCCACCGCCACTTCGAAGCCGATGTGCGCAAATGGAAAAGCGGCGCGCCCTTCAACAGCGACGGCAGCCAATACGCCACTGTCGAGGACGGCTGGACCGGCCTCGCGTTTATCGAAACTTGCCTCGCAAGCAGTAAAAATCAGGGAGCATGGACGGCTATGCCTGCCTGTGTCTAACACTCATGCAGGCCGCGGCGGGTCGACGACGCGCCGCGGTCTGCACATCCTTCCGCGGTAGCAGAGAAGAATACCCGGCAGGACGCTCGAGGAGGGGGGAAGCACTCATGTGATCATTGGAAAGCTAGGTCACTTGAATTTTCAAACATCAGGAAGACAAGCGACTAGGGACCGGCAGACACCGTCGCGTGCTAGGTTTCGCGACCGGCCTCAGTCATGCGGATAAAGCGCCGCATCACGAGCAGTCCGACAGGAGCAACTAACACCAAGAGGCCTATGATCAGCCACATCGTACCGGGGGCACGCGCGCCCTGCTCAGGGCAATATCGAGCGAGCAAACCGCCAAATGCAGCACCGGTGATGAGCTTGCCAATGAGCAACGGCACATACGACAGCGAAGCATACGAGGCTTCCTGGCCAGCTGGCGCGATCGACGATGCGTATTCATAGACCCGCGGCGAATAGAATGCCTCACCGATGGAAAAGACGATCTGCCAAAAAGCAATCATGACATAATAGGGATGCACGCTGCCTTTGAGCTCCATATACCCATGCCCAATGAAATCGCCGACCCAGCTAGCTGCCAACCCCTGAAAGGCATCCGGAGGCATAATCAAAAACACAAACGAAAATGCCGTGATGAATCCCCCCAAGATCACCATCGAGTAGGCCGTAAATTTCTGCGTCATCAACCCGATTGCCGGTGCCAGCACTAGGATCAAGATGCCATTGATCGCATTGAAGCGACCCACCCGCGCGTCTGGCCCGAGTGACTGGAGGACAAAGGGCGGTAAAATATAATCCATCACATTGAACACCACCTTGAGAAAACCAATCATCAGCAAAAAAACCAATAAACGGTAAAAACCTGCGGATTTCACCAACCCAGCGAATCGCCGCGCGGTAACGTGCGCCGCATCGCGCACAGTGAAGAGGAGCGATTGCCAGATCCCTGCGTCGGGATACTCCATCACTTCCGGAGTCATCTGCAACCCCTGCTCCGTCATGACTGCCCCCCGGCGCAACAGTAAAATCAGCGGCAGCATCAACGACTCCATGCACATGCTCACCAACAGTAACGTGCGATAATCGCTGAGTTCGGCGGTAGCCAGGGGCAGCGTGATTCGCCCATGCGTTAGAATCGACTCACGAACGCCATCGAAGATGAAATAGGCGAACATGAAGCCGAAATTCATCAGCGCATAATACAATGAAAATGCCACCGATCGCTGGCTGGCAGTCGAATAGCGGCGCAACGCAGCAATCAATACCGGCGTACACAGGGCCTCCCCAATCGCTAACGGAAACAACCCGCACCCCAGCGCCACCCCCGGGCTGGGGGTCCACACCATGATCAGGCGAGTGATGACGCTGATGCTAACGCCCACCACCAAGGTGCGCCGCAAGCCCAACGCATCGGTGATCGAACCCGCTAGCAAGGTCGTCACCGACATCACTATCGACCACCCCGCGATCAACGCCAGCGCGCTCTCCTTGCTATAACCCAAATCGCTGGCCAGCCAGAAAACGAGGGTGATATTGAGAATTTTATAGGCGGTGACGCTTAGAAATTTCAGGCCGAAGGCGATTCCCATTTCGCGTGGTGCGCCTTGCAGTTTGAGCATGGCAAAAAACCCGACGCCAAAGATGGCCAGAGCCAGGATCGTGCTGGGAACCGTCCCAAGATTGAGGTGACTCGCCGTCAATTCCCCCACCCCCGCACTCACACCGAGCAACACAAGCGCCTTCATCACCACCACCCACCAACGCGCTGCAACCGGAATCACCACCGTCTCGCGGGATGGCGGCTCACCAAGCGGCAGTGTGGGGGTCATGCGAGGATGTTCTGATGTGAGATGCGCTGGGGTCCGCCCCCATCGCCTAACAACTCAATGACCGTCGTCGCGCGCCAATTGTTCAGCCTCTTCGGCATGCGAGTGAATCTGCAGCGACACTTGGACGCCCTCACGCTCGGCGGCGGCGCGCAGGACGTTGCGGATCGCCGAGGCCGTAAAGCCATTGCGACCGATGAGCATCGCCACGTCGGTCGGTGCTAACACCAACTTGAAGCGCAACTTCTTGGGTGCCAACTCGGCAACCTTCAACTGCGCCTGCCCCGGCTCATCAATGAGTTTCACGGCGACATACTGGAGAAAATTTCGCAAGCGTTCGGTGACCGGGTCCATGAGAAAAGCATGTGGCGGGATAGCGCACTGGGCAAGCCCGCGTTCACCGCGAGTGTTTTGCGCGCTTGCCATCACCGGGCGCGGCGGCCAATTTTGCGCGTATGTCACGCCAGCACCGCATCACCCTCCTCGCCGGCGACGGCATCGGCCCAGAAGTCATGTCCGAAGCCATCCTGGTCTTGGACGCCGCTGAAGAAAAATTCGGGTTCACCGTGGCACGCAGCGCCCACCTCGTCGGCGGTGCCGCCATCGATGCCACC